>JBPCWF010000241.1:0-2675 GCA_051009775.1 Hyphomicrobiales bacterium
TTGATTCAACCCGGTTTAATCCGGTCGTGGTTTCATGAAGGTGACGCATTGCGTTCGGGCGGTTTGGGCGCAGCCCGGTGAGGCGCGGTGCGTTGCATGAGACAACGGCTGGAGGGTCAGTCATTGACCAAGAAACAGCACTGGGACACGTCCGGGACGACGGATCCGCTCGCGCGCCAGACGCACAGCATTCCGTCCGATAATCTGTTCGACAATCAATGGCACCTGCTCAACACCGGGCAGAGCGGCGGCATCGCCGGCATCGATCTCAATGTCACGGATGTCTGGGACGACTATACCGGCCAGGGCGTGACGGTCGCGGTCTATGACGACAGCGTCCAGTACACCCACCACGATCTCAACAACAATTACGACGCCTCGCAGCACATCACGATCGGCGGGTCGACCCACGATCCGGCGCCGAACGGTGGCAGCGACAATCACGGCACGGCCGTGGCCGGCATTATCGCGGCCGAGAACGACGGCACCGGCACGGTCGGCGTGGCCTATGACGCCACCCTGGTCGGGGTCGACGCGCTCGCCCTCAACACGTTCGCCGATCTCGGCGAGGCGATGGACCAGCAGCGCAATTTCGACGTGGTCAACCACTCCTGGGGCTTCATCACGCCGTTTGACGCCAATGAGCAGGACGCGACCTGGTCCGCCTTCTTCTTCTCCGGCATCGATGATGCGGTCGATAACGGCCGCGGCGGCCTCGGCACCAATATCGTGACCTCCGGCGGCAACGACCGCACGGCCGACCGCGACGTCAACGATTCGAACTTCACCAGCACGCGCCAGACCATCGCGGTCGGGGCCATGAGCCATGACGACAGCGTGTCGTGGTATTCGACGCCGGGCGCGTCGCTCCTGGTCTCCGCCACCACCAACGGGCCCGCGGGCTCCGGTGTCTGGACCACCGACCGCACCGGCGGCCAGGGCTACAACACGTCGGGCGGATCGAACGGCGACTATACCGGCGACTTCGGCGGCACCTCGGCGTCGGCGCCCATGGTGTCGGGCGTGATCGCGCTGATGCTGGAGGCCAATGAGGATCTCGGCTGGCGCGACGTTCAGCAGATCCTGTCTTACTCGGCGCGCCATGCGGGCAGCGATGTGGGCTCGGCCCCGAGCGGCGACGAGCTCTACCAATGGGAGTTCAACGGCGCCGACAACTGGAACGGCGGTGGCCTGCACTTCTCCAACGACTATGGTTTCGGCCGGGTCGACGCGCTGGCGGCGGTGCGGCTGGCGGAGACCTGGGATCTGCAATCGACCTCGGCCAACGAGGCGACGGCGACCAGATCGTGGTCGGGCACCCGCAATGTGCCGGACAACAACACGAACGGGGTGTCGATCAGCCTCAATGTCGGCACGTCAATCCAGATCGAGGCGGTCGAGCTCGATCTCACCGGCTCGCATTCCTTTGTCGGCGACCTCGTGATCACGCTGACCTCGCCGGACGGCACGGTCAGCACGCTGCTCGATACTGTCGGCTCGTCGGCCTCGTTCCCGTCGACCGGCTGGACCTTTACCAGCCAGGCGTTCCGCGGTGAACTGTCGGCCGGTACCTGGACGATCAACATCTCCGACGTGTTCGCCGGCGCCACCGGCGTGTTCACCGGTGCGGTGCTGACCGCTTACGGCGCCGCCGACACGGCCGACGATCTCTACGTCTATACCGACGAATTCGGCACCTATGGCAACCAGTCCGCGCGCCAGACCCTGGACGACACGGATGGCGGCACGGACACCATCAACGCCGCCGCGGTGACCACCGGCAGCGTGATCGACCTCAATGCCGGCGCGACCAGCACGGTGGCCGGGCGGACCTTCACCATGGCCGCGGGCGCGGTGGTCGAGAACGCCTATGGCGGCGACGGCGACGACGTGCTGACCGGCAACGCGGTGGCCAATGCGCTGGATGGGGGCAGGGGGGATGACACGCTTCAAGGCGGTGGTGGTTCGGACGACCTCAACGGCGGCTCAGGTTTCGATTTGGCGACCTACGCCAGTTCGAGTTCGGGCGTCACGGTCAGCCTGACCACCGGTGCCGGCGCGGGCGGCGATGCTGAGGGTGACCAGCTAAGCGGCATCGAGCATGTCCAGGGCTCGAACTTCGCCGATGTTCTGACCGGCGATGCGGGCAAGAACTTCCTCTACGGATTGGACGGAAACGATCAGCTGTTCGGTCTCGCCGGTGACGACAAGCTGTTCGGCGGTGGCGGGCACGACGATCTCTACGGCGGTTCGGGCGCCGAGCTGCTCGATGGCGGCGGCGGCTTCGACCTTGCGCGCTATCTCAACTCAAGCGCCGGTGTGACGGTCGATCTGACCACGGGCACGGGTTCGGGCGGCGATGCCGAGGGTGATCAGCTCATCGGTATCGAGCATGTTCAGGGCTCGAACTTCGACGATGTGCTGACCGGCGACGCGGGCAAGAATTTTCTCTACGGACAGGATGGAAACGACCAGCTGTTCGGTCTTGCCGGTGACGACAAGTTGTTCGGCGGTGGCGGGCACGACGATCTCTACGGCGGATCGGGCGCCGAGCTGCTTGACGGCGGTAGCGGTTTCGACCTTGCGCGTTATCTTAACTCAAGTGCCGGTGTGACGGTCGACCTGACGACCGGTACGGGCTCGGGCGGCGATGCCGAGGGTGATCAGCTCATCGG
>JBPCWF010000242.1:0-5101 GCA_051009775.1 Hyphomicrobiales bacterium
ACGGCACGGCGCCCTTGAGCACGGTGCCGAGCGACACGTCCGGCACGATGCCCGCGATCACGTATAGATTTAAACCAACCGGCGGCGTGATCAAGCCGATCTCCATATTGATCGTGAAAACAACGGCGAACCAGTAAGGATCGAAACCCGCCTGGGTGATGATCGGCAGCAGGATCGGCGCAGTCATCAGGATGACCGCGACCGGCGGCAGAAAGAAGCCGGCGACCAGCAGAAACAGGTTGATGACAGCCATCAGCGCCCACTTGTTGAGGCCTGCCGTGGCAATCGTTTCCGCGACCGTCTGGGTGACGAAGAGCGACGAGAGCGTGAAGGAAAAGAGCGCCGAGGCGCCGATGATCATCAGGATCATGACGCTTTCGCGCATGGAGGACGAGACGATCCGCCAGATCTGGAGCGGCCGCCACATGCGGTAGATCACGGCGACCAGGACGATGCACAAGAGCGCACCGACGCCCGCGGCCTCAGACGGCGTGGCGACGCCGCCATAGAGCACATAGAGCACGCCCGCGATGATCAGCAGGAACGGCAGCACGCGCGGCAGCACTTCGAAGCGCTGGCGCCAGGTGAAATGGGTGACGTCGGAGAACCGGTAGCCCTGGCGCCAGGCCGTGAACAGCGACCAGGCCATGAACAGGCCGGTCAGGAGCAGGCCGGGCACGACACCGGCCAGGAACAGCCGGCCGATCGAGGTCTCGGTCGCGATGCCGTAGACGATCATGGTGATCGACGGCGGGATCAGTATTCCCAAAGTGCCGCCGGCGGCGATGGCGCCGGTCGCCAGGCCGTCCGGATAACCGCGCGCACGCATCTCCGGGATGCCCATGCGGCCGATCGCGGCGCAGGTCGCGGGCGACGACCCGCTGAGCGCGGCGAACACCGAGCAGGCGCCGATGTTGGAGATGATCAGGCCGCCGGGCACCCGGTTGAGCCAGCGGTCGAGCGCCTCGTAGAGATCCTTGCCCGCGGGCGACGAGGCCACCGCGGCGCCCATGACGATGAACATGGGGATCGACAGCAATGCGAACTCCGCAAGACCGGCAAAGAACGTCTCGGCCACCACATCGAGCGCACCGAACCCTTCGAAGAGCACCAGAAACGCCATGGCGACGACCGCAAGCGCGAAGGCGACGGGAACACCCGCCGCCAGCAGCGCCAGGATCGCAAGGCCGATCAGACAGCCGATCAGGATGGGTGACATCAGGTGCGGCCTGCCTCGGCGCCATCGCCTCCGAGCTGCACCAGCATGTCCGCAAGTGCCTGAAGGCCGAGAAGCGTGAACCCGACGGGAAGCGCCGAATACGGGACCCAGAGCGGCAGTTCGGCGACGGTTTCGGTGACCCAGCTGCCGTGCCAGGCCTCCGCCGTCAGCACGCCGCCCTTCCAGGCGAAGACGGCCGACATGAGCATGACGGTGACATAGGAGATCACCAGCAGCACCCGGCGCACGGCCGGGGTCACCGCGCCGGTCACCAGATCGACCTTGACGTGGCCGCCCTCGCGCAGGACATAGGGCGCGCCGACAATGGTGGCGCCGACCAGGGCGAACGTGACGAAGTCGGTCTGCCATGTGGTCGAGGCGACCAGCACGTAACGCCACAGGACCATCTGGCAGACGATCAGGATCGAGGCCCCGATGAGACAGGCGGCGATGACGCCGCAGGCGATGCTCAGACCATTTACGATCAGAATGAAAAGGCGCACGATCCGCTCATCCCCCGGGCGGCGTTCAGAATGGGTCCGGCCGGTCCCCGCGCATGCCACGCGCCGCGCGGGGAGCCGTCAATCCGGGCCGGTCAGTCGACGGCGAGCGCCTTCTCGATCAGCTTGCCGCCGTTCGGCACTTTTTCGGAGAACGCCTTGTAGGACGTCTCGTTGGCGATCTTGCGCCACTTGGCCGCCTCGTCGGCCGACATGGTCACGACCTCGACGCCGGCTTCCTTGAACTTGTCGACCATGGTCTGGTCGAGCACCTTGGCCTGGGTGAAGAAATAGTCTTCCGCCACCTGGCCGGCCGCCATGAGCGCCTTCTGCTGATCGGCAGAGAGCTTGTCGAACGAGCTCTGCGACATCAGAATCGGCTCATACATGAACCAGAGCGCGTGGTCGCCGGGCGCGGTCAGACATTTGACCTGCTCGTAGATGCGGTAGGAGACGAAGCTTCCGGAGCTGGTATTGGCGGCGTCGAGCACGCCGGTCTGCATGGCGGTATAGATCTCCGAACTCGGCATGGAGGCGATCGATGCCCCCGCCCCCGTCAGCATGCGCTCGAACGCCTTGCCGGCGGCACGTGACACCTGTCCCTTGATGTCTTCGGGACCGCGGATGCATTTCTTCTTGGAGGCAAACCCGCCGGCGAGCCAGGCGTCGGACAGGACAACGACACCGGCATCGGTAATGATCTTCTTGATGTCGGCCATGAAGTCGGAGTCGTTCAGCCGCTTGGCGTGCTCGTGGTTCTTGACCAGACCCGGCATCAGTGTGGCGTCGAACTCAGGATGGCGGCTCGCGGCATAGGCCAGCGGAAAGGCGGAGATATCGAGCCGGCCCTTGGTCAGCGGCGCCCACTGCTCTTTCGGCTTGAACAGCGACTTGGCAGGATAGACCCTGACCGACACTCCGACATTGGCTTTCGCGACCTCGTCGGCGATGATCTGCACCATCTTGTGGCGCACATCCTTGGTGTTCCACTGATGCGAGGCCTTGAGCTCGACATCGGCGGCGAACGCGGCCGAAGACATGACCGTTACACATGCACAGGCCGACAGCAGACGGCGCAGTGTCTGTCTCATTTGTAGATCCTCCCGGGTTATCGGTTTGTCGTTTCGTTGATTGGTTGTTCATCGTCATATACAAAATCGAAAAGATTGTATACAAGATTGTGTATCTTGCATAATGTAGCTGCTTCACCATACAGCCCTGTATGGACCTTTCACGCCCGGCTTGGAGAGCGGAACATGTCATCAACCGGCCAGAAACTGCGGCGCGCGATCGAACAGGAGATCGTGACGCAAAAGATCACGCCGGGCGCGCGGCTGGACGAGGTTGCGCTCGCCCAGCGCTTCGGCACCTCGCGCACGCCGGTGCGCGAGGCCCTGCTGCAGCTCGCCTCGTCCGGGCTGGTCGAGGTCCGTCCGCGCCGCGGCGCCGTGGTCGCGCAGCTCAGCCTGTCGGAACTGGTGGAGATGTTCGAGGTGATGGCCGAGCTCGAAGGCATGTGCGGCCGCCTCGCGGCGCAGCGTGCGACCGAGGAAGAACTTGAGCAGCTGATGCAGATCCACGAGACCTGCAAGGCGCATGCCCAGGCCAACCGGGCGGATGCCTATTACGACGAGAACGTCCGGTTCCACGAAGCGATCTACGGCGCGAGCCACAACCGGTTCCTGGCGCAGCAGACGATCGCCCTGCGCAACCGGCTGGCGCCCTACAGGCGGCTGCAGCTGAGACGCCGCAACCGGCCGGTCGAATCCTTCGAAGAGCATGAGCAGATCGCGGCGGCCATCTGCGAGGCCAAGCCCGACGAGGCCGAACGCCTGCTGCGCGAACATGTCACCAAGCAGAGCGGCAGCTTCGGCGACTTTGTCCTGAGCCTGCCGTCGGAATATCTGAAGCCCGACGTTCCGCCGTCCTCCTCCGCCGCATAGCCCCGATAGCGCCGCCATGAGCCAAGACCACAACCTTTACAGCCTGCTCCGTTCACGCTTTCCGGGATCGGAGCAAGCCGCCGCTTTCGAGTTCACCGACGGCACGGCACTGTCCTATCCGGAACTCGACCGCATGGTCGGGCGCTACGCCAACGCTCTGGAGGGCCTGGGCGTCGAGCCGGGCGACCGGATCACGGTCCAGGTCGAGAAGTCGCTGGCCAACGTGTTCGTCTATCTGGCGGCGCTCAGGACCGGCGCCGTGTTCAACCCGCTCAACACGGCCTATACGCCGGCCGAGGTCGACTATTTCGCCGGCGATGCGCGGCCGCGGGTGCTGGTCACCACGCCCGAACGTCTCGACGAGATGAGCGCGGTCGCCCGGGCGAACGACGTCGCACATGTGGTAACGCTCGATGCCGCGGGCGGCGGCAGTCTGGCGGATCGGGCCGCGGAGGCCGGCGCGGAGCATGAAACCGTGCCCCGGGCGAAGGATGACCTGGCGGGCCTTCTCTACACCTCCGGCACCACAGGCCGCTCCAAGGGCGCCATGCTGAGCCACGGCAATCTTGGCTCCAACGCGCACACGCTTCATGCGCTGTGGGGTTTCGAGCCGGGCGATGTGCTGGTCCACGCCCTGCCGATCTTTCACGTCCATGGGCTCTACGTGGCGCTCAACACGTCGCTTCTCAACGGCTCCAGGATGTTCTGGCTGCCCCGGTTCGACGCCGACGCGGTCATCGACCTGCTGCCGCGGGCAACCGTGCTCATGGGCGTGCCGACCTTCTATACCCGCCTCCTGGCAAACGACCGCTTCAGCGCCGGGACCTGCCGCAACATGCGCCTGTTCATATCGGGATCGGCGCCGCTCCTGGCCGAGACCCATGACCGCTTCGCGGACCGTACCGGCCACCGGATCCTGGAGCGTTACGGCATGACCGAGGCGGGTATGATCACGTCGAACCCCTATGACGGCGAGCGCATCGCGGGCACGGTCGGTTTCGCCCTGCCCGATGTCGATGTCAGGGTCGCGGATGAGCACGGCGCGGGGCTGCCAGACGGTGAGATCGGCATTCTCGAAATCAAGGGCCCGAACGTGTTCGCGGGCTATTGGGGCATGCCGGAAAAGACTGCGGAGGAGTTCCGCGACGACGGTTATTTCATCACCGGCGATCTCGCGACCATGGACGATGCGGGCCGCGTCTCCATCGTCGGGCGCGGCAAGGACCTGATCATCACCGGCGGTTTCAATGTCTATCCCAAGGAGATCGAAAGCGAACTGGACCAGATCGGCGGGATCGGCGAGTCGGCAGTGATAGGGGTGCCGCATCCCGATTTCGGCGAAGGAGTGGTCGCCGTGGTGACCACCTCCGATGCCGCCGCGCCGCCGAACGAAGACGCGATCGTCACAGACCTCGCCGGTCGGCTGGCGAAGTTCAAAC
>JBPCWF010000243.1:0-3692 GCA_051009775.1 Hyphomicrobiales bacterium
GTCATGCAGCACAAGCGCATGTTGCAACAGTCGACCGAGGCCGATTTCGAGACCGCGCTCAACCTGGAAAAGCAGACCATCACCGCCCTGCTCTACACCGAGGATTATGGCGAGGCGATCACGGCCTTCGGCGAGAAACGCAAGCCGGTGTTCAAGGGACGTTAGTCCCGTGATCCCCTATTCGGATTCCCGGGACCGGCAGGACCTGGCGACGGTCCTCGCCAGAAGGGTTGAACGTTCGCCCGACAAACCCTGGCTGCTGACCGATGACGGCGCCTGCACCTATCGCGAGATGGACGAGCGATCCGGCCGGCTCGCCCGGGGCTTCGCCGATGCCGGGGTCGCGGCGGGCGACACCGTGCTCGTCATGCTGCCGGACACGGTGGACTACATCGCGATCTGGTGCGCTCTGTCCAAACTCGGCGCGATCGAAGTGCCGGTCAACGTGCATTACCGGGGCTCCATCCTGGCGCATATCGTCAACGACTCCTCCGCCCGCACCATGGTGATCGACGCGGGCTTTCTCGGCCGGCTCGACGCGATCGCCGATCAGGTCGGGCAGGTCGAGCATCTGATCGTCTGCGGCGGCGCGCCGGACGGCCTGGGCGCGTTCGAGGGCAAAGTCAGCGTTCAGCTCTATGACGACCTGCCGGCCGATACGACATGGCAGGAGGCCGGCCCGCGCTATCTCGATCTGATGGCGGTGATGTACACATCGGGCACCACCGGCCCGTCCAAGGGCGCGACCGTCACCCACGCCCATGCCTACGAATATGCCTATGGCGTGGTCGAGATGCTGGAGCTTGAGGAGAGCGATATCTATTACGCGCCGCTGCCGCTGTTCCATCTCGCGGGTCAGTTCGCGCTTGTCTATTGCAGCTTGATCGCCGGTGCGACCGCGGTCCTGCCGGGTGCCTTCAGCGCCCAGCGCTTCTGGCAGGACGTTCACCGGCACAAGGCGACCGCGAGCTTCCTGCTCGGCGCCATGGCGAACTTCCTCTACCAGCAGGAGCCGGAAGACGCCGAAGCCGAAAACCCGCTCGACCGCGTCCTCATGGTGCCCCTGATCCCGGAGGTCGAAGACTTCAAGCAGCGCTTTGGCTGCCGCGTCTCGACCACCTGGGGCGGCACGGAGATGAACTGCCCGATGCGTTCGGGCTTCGATCTCGTCGACAACACGTCCTGCGGCCGCCTGGCGGCGGACCGCTACGAAGTGCGCATTGTCGACGAGGACGACAGGGAAGTGGCGCCAGGGGTTCCGGGCGAGGCGCTGGTCCGGACCAAAGAGCCGTGGATCATGTCAAACGGCTACTGGAACCATCCCGAATGGACCGAGACGGCGTGGCGAAACCAGTGGTTCCACACCGGTGACATGCTGATGTGCGACGTGCATGGCAACTACTACTTCGTCGACCGCACCAAGGACGCTATCCGCCGCCGCGGCGAGAACATTTCCTCAATGGAGGTGGAGAACGAGATCAACGCCTATTCGCATGTGCTCGAATGCGCCGTCATCCCGGTCGCGGCGGCAGAGACCGAGCAGGAAGTCATGGCCGTCATCGTGGCCAAGGAGGGCCGTGAGATCGATCCGGAGGATCTCATCCGGTTCCTCGAACCGCGCATGGCCTATTTCATGATCCCCCGCTATGTCGAGTTCGTCGACGCCCTGCCGAAGACGCCAACCGGCAAGATTCAGAAGTTCCCGCTGCGCGACCGCGGCGTCACGACCACCACCTGGGACCGCGAGGCGGCCGGCGTCAAACTCACTCGGTGACTTCGTCCACCACGACGCTCGCCCGCGGCGCGCTCTCGGCCGCAAGCCTGCGCAATGCTCTTTGGCTCTGGTAGCCCCGGGGATCCAGGTCCAGCGACGTGCGGTAATCGGTGCTGGCATCTTCGATCCGGCCCAGCGCCTCGTTGACCTCGGCGCGCAGCACATAGGCCCAGGCGTCCCTGGGGCTCAGCTTCAGCGCCGCGTTGATGTCCTCCAGCGCGCTTGCATTCTGGCCGAGCTCCTTGCGGGCCAGGGCGCGGTTGGCAAAGCCGTAGGCAAAACCGGGGCTCAGTGCGATCGCCTTGGAGAAATCCTCGACGGCGCGGACCAGCTGGTTCTTCTTGCGATAGGCCAGACCGCGGCTGTTATAGGCATCGTGGCGATGCGGGTCGCGGGCGATCGCCGCGGTGTAGTCCGTGATCGCGCGGTCGTAACTGTGCAGGCGGTAATGGGTCCGGCCCCGGTAGTAATACGCGTCCACGTGGTTGGGATTGATCTCGATCGCCCGCGTGTAGTCGGCGATCGCCGCGTCATAGCGGCCGGTTCTGCTATAGGCGACGCCGCGGCGCTCGTAGACGTCGGACAGCTCGATGGCGGTGATGGATGTCCCGTCCGTGCGCTCAGCCTCGATGATCTTCGTGCACAGGCCGATCGCCCGGTCCGAGCCCCGCGCGCCGACGCAGTCCCTGACCGGGTTGGACGCAGCCATCGTCACCGCGACACCGGTGGTGAACATCATTGCTGTTAGGGCTGTGACTGACAGGAATGCAGAAGTCCTCATTGGGCCCTCCCTCTTGGCTCGAAGGTTAAGAGCGTCCTTGGCTCTGACATTCAGATGTGAGCTAAATCACAAGATAACAGTGATCTATATCACTAAATTTGCGCTTTATCACTTTTGTTTGAGGCGTTTGAACTGAAATCCGGTCGATTTGGCCGGGCAAACGCATGCCGGCGCGATCCACAAGTGCTTTGCCGCCGATGCCGCGATATACGTTGCGACCGAAGCGGTGCAGATCGTCGGCGGCAATGGCTACAACCGCAACTTCCTCGCCGAGCGCTTCTTCCGCGATGCCAAGGTCACCCGGATCTACGAAGGCTCGAACGGAATCCAGCGCACCGTCATCGCCCGCAACCTGCAGGCAATGGCGTCGGACCGGGCGGCAGGTTAGACTTCGGTCAGACAGTTCCCGACCGCAGGTGCGGCCGGCCCCCAGACAAGGAGTGAGTACAATGTCAGCGTTTGAAACGGCCACGAAGTTTTTCCATGCCTGCGAGTCGCTCGAGGGCTGGGCCGGTTGCAGGGACTATGTCGCGGACGGCGCAAAATTCACCGCCCAGAGCGAGCCGCTCGTGGACGTCCATTCGGTCGAGGATTACTGCGAATGGATGGCGGGCCTTGGAAAGGGGCCGCTCGAGGGCTGCAGTTATGACCTGCACAGTTCGTCCTATGACGACGCCAACCGCACGGCGATCTTCTTTGCCACGTTTACCGGCACCCATGTCGGAGACGGCGGTCCGGTGCCGCCGACAGGTCGGCAGGCGAATGCGGAGTATGTCTACGCGCTGAAGATGGACCCCGCGGGCAAGGTCGAGAGCATGTGCAAGGTCTGGAATGCGCCCTGGACCTTGAAGGAACTTGGCTGGGCTTAGGATGCGGCCACGCCCGGACGGTTGGGCGCAAAACGCCACACCCGTGTCAATAAGCCCCGGTTCTTGCCCTAAAATCGCAATCTTTGCGATGAATCAAGGTTGTGAACTGACGGCGGACTAAAGTGTCTGTAGAGTAAAGTCAGCGACGAGAGGTGGGCGCCTGTCGCAAGGGAGTATGGGATGAAACTGGTAGTATCTTTCGCATGCGCGGTGGCGGTGTACTTCGCGCTCGCCGCAGGTGCTTTCGCCAACAGCCTGACGGCGCCGG
>JBPCWF010000244.1:0-6611 GCA_051009775.1 Hyphomicrobiales bacterium
TCCCAGCCTGTGCGCCAGATGGTCCCGGTTCCAGGCCATGATGCCATCATCGCCGCCATGCCGGCCGTCGGCGAGGCCATGGCGGTCAAGGTCGTCACGCTCTATCACGGCAATGCCGGCACGGACATCCCGACGCATCAGGCGGTGATCCTGATATTCGACAAGTCCAACGGCTCGCCGCTGGCGATCCTCGACGGCCGACTGATCACCGAGATGCGGACCGCCGCGGGGTCCGCCGCCGCCGCGCGCAAGCTTGCCGTGGAGACCCCCCAGGTGGTGACCATCATGGGCAACGGCGTTCAGGCGCGCGCCCATGCACAGGCCCTGGCCGAAGTCCGGCCGTTCGGGGAACTGCGCCTGTGGTCGCGAAACGAGCAGAAAGGGCGCGCCCTGGCGGGAGAGATCGGCGCCGTCTTTTTCGCCGACGCCGAACACGCCGTGCGGGACGCCGACATCGTTGCCTGCACGACCTCGGCAACGGTGCCCATACTCAAGGGCGCCTGGCTGAAACCGGGTTCCTTCGTGACATCGGTCGGGTGGAATGGTGCCGATGGCCGCGAACTCGACGACGCCGCCATGGCCAACACCGTGATCGTCGAATCCATCGACGCCGCCCGCAACCAGGCCGGCGATATACGCGGATCGGCTTGCGAGATTCTCGCGGAGATCGGCGAGATCTACGCCGGCACCAAGTCGGCTCCTGACGGCGCGACGATCGTCTTCGATTCCGTCGGCATCGCCATCATGGACGCGGCTGCGGCGAAGCTCGCTTACGACCTGGCGCAAGAGGATGGCGTCTAGGGTGTGGTGAATTCCTCGCGGACAAGGTCGAGAGGAATGGTAGGCGCACACGGACTCGAACCGTGGACCCGCTGATTAAGAGTCAGCTGCTCTACCAACTGAGCTATGCGCCCTGAAAGGGGAGGAATGGGGCCTGGAGCCGTCCATTCACCGGCGTTGTCTAGCAAAGCTTTGGCGCCCGGTCCAGACCTTACCGCACCGCGCGGATATTCCGCCCCTCGGGACGCCCTGTAGCAATTTGGCATCACCCGCCGAAATTCGACCGGCATCCCCGCATAATTGTGTTCATTAAGAGGCAAACAACTTCACAAACCAGGGCCTAGCATGTACCAACGAGGTATGCTGCCGGGCATTAAAGATTCGTCAACCATATGTGGCGATTCTCTTGAGGGGTGCTGGGGGTAAGCGGTGGACTATACCGGTACGTTAGAGGCCACACTTGGTGATGCGCCGCGCATTGGCGTGACGTCGTTCGGACTACGCCGGACGCGCAATCTGGGTGCTTTCCTGGGCTTCCCATCTGCCACGATCGGCCTGGCGACGCGCACGCTTGCGCGAAATTTCGATCTTTTCGTCGGCTGGGGCAACAGGTCGAGCGGCCACCGGGCGCGCGAGCTTGCCGGCGATACCGGCAAGCCGTTCCTTCTGCTTGAAGACGGCTTCGTGCGCTCTCTGGCGCCGAAGAGCGTGTCGGGCGAGCCGCCTCTGTCGCTGGTGATCGACGACCGCGGCATCTATTACGATGCCAGCGCCACGTCGCGGCTTGAGGACCTGGTGCTCAGCAAGGATGCCAGCCTCGACGGACGCGCCCGCACCATCATGTCAGCGCTCAAGCGCAACCGCCTGAGCAAGTACAACAATTTCGCGCCCGTGCCGGACGAGATCCGGCGCAGCTTCGATCCCGAGCGCAATGTGCTGGTGGTCGACCAGACCCGCGGCGACAGCTCGGTCACGGGCGCGCTGGCGGACCGCCAGGATTTCCGCCGCATGATCGAAGCCGCGCTCGACGAGAACCCGGGCGCGGAGATCTGGATCAAGATCCACCCGGAAGTGCTGGCCGGCCGCAAACAGGGCTATCTCAAGGACCTCGGCGCCAGGTTCGGCTGCCGCTTCATCGACACCAACGTCAATCCCTGGGACTTGTTCGAGCATGTCGGGCGCTGCTACACGGTGTCGAGCCAGCTCGGGTTCGAAGCGCTCATCGCCGGCCGCGACGTGCGCTGCTTCGGCGTGCCGTTCTATGCCGGCTGGGGCCTGACCTGGGATGAGATGGCCTGCGCCAGGCGCGCCGACACGCGGCCCAACCTGGAGCAGATCTTCGGCGCCGCCTACCTGAAATACAGCCGCTATGTCGACCCCTATACCGGCGCGCCGACATCGCTCGAACACGTCATCGACCTGCTTGCCGACTGGCGCCGCGCCTATGACCGCAACCGCGCGCTCGGGCCCATGGTCAACATCTCGCCGTGGAAGGCGCAGGCCGTGCGGCGCATGTTCCAGAAGCCGGAGCGGTCGAAGGAAGTCTTCTTCCTGCGCAGCACCAAGGCGCTGTCCGCGGCGAAGGCCACGGGCCGGCCGCTGGTGTCGTGGGCCTCGAAGATCGACAGCCGGCTGGAGCGCAAATGCGCGGATGCGGGCGTCGAGCTGCAGCGGCTCGAGGACGGTTTCATCCGCTCCATCGGGCTCGGCACCAATTTCCACCCGCCCATGTCATTGATCCACGACACGCGCGGCATCTATTACGACGCCAACCGGCCCTCCGACCTCGAAGCCATGCTCGGCGAGACCGATTTCACGCCCGAGCTGACCGAACGGGCGCGCAAGCTGATGGCGCTCCTGATCAACAACAACATCTCCAAGTACAACACCGCCGAGGCGCCGCTCGAGGACGCCCTGCCCGCGGGCGTCAAAACCATTTTCGTGCCCGGCCAGGTCGAATCCGACGCCTCGCTGCGTCACGGCGACTGCCATGCGGCCAACAATACCGAACTGCTGCGCAAGGTGCGCGAGGCCGAACCCGACGCCTTCATCATCTACAAGCCGCATCCCGACGTGGTCTCCGGCCAGCGCCATGGTCTGCAGGACGAGGCGGTGGTGCGCACCTATGCCGATCTCCATGTCGAGCACGCCGACCCGCTGAGCATCGTCGGCCGGGTCGACGAGGTTCACACCCTGACGTCGCTGACCGGTTTCGAAGCCCTGATCCGCGGTAAGAAGGTGCATTGCTACGGCATGCCGTTCTACGGCGGCTGGGGCCTGACGGTGGATGAAGCGTCCTGCTCGCGGCGCACCCGCAAGCTCACCCTGGAACAGCTTGTGGCCGGCGCACTGATCCTCTACCCGCACTATTACGACCCGCTCAGCGGCCTGCCCTGCGGCCCGGAGATCGTCGTCCGGCGCATCATGGAACGGCGCGACAATCCCGACGGCTCACCGTTGCTGATTGCCGCGCGCCAGCTGACCGGCCAGCTCAAGCGCATGCTGGTGCGCTGACCTTCACGCCTTTCCGGAGTTTTTCTGTCGCACAAAAGAAAGACGCCGCGCGCGAGCACGGCGTCTCAAATCAGTTGCTGGCTCGAAAGGGAGCGCGTCAGTAGCCCCCGAACATTGAGCTGAAGTTCCACACCAGCGCGGCGCGCGCGACATGGATTTCCGGATCCAGCGATATGCCGGCGCCCTGGTTCTCCTCGGAAAACGAACCGTAGAGATATTCGCCGCGCACCGACCATGCGTCGCTGAGCGCCCACTCCACACCGCCGCCGACGACGAAGCCCCAGTGGTTCTCTTCATCCTCGAAGCCGGGCGCACGCGTCCTGGTCTCCAGCAGGCCGACACCGCCGGTGCCGTAGATCAGCACGCTGTCCATGGCATAGCCGATCCGGGCACGCCAGCTGAACAGCGCGTCGATATCGGCCCGCGTCTGGACCGCACCAACGGTGGACCTGTCATAGGCGTAAGAGATCGACGCGTCGCCCTCTATGCCGATCACCAAATTGTCCATCTGGTGGTTCCAGCCGAGAAGAAACCCGAAGATGGCGTCGTCCGGCTTGGCATTGGCGCCGCCCGCGAACACACCGCCCGAATAGTCGTAGTCGCCCCAGGCATAGCCGCCGTGAATGCCACCGTAGAAGCCGGACCAGTCATGCATAGACGCCGGCGCTGCCATAACGTCGATGTCTGCCGCCTTCACCGGCGCCGGGTTGAGAGAAAAGCCCAGCGTTGTCACTGCAACGGCAACAACGCGCAGGAATACTTGCCAACAGTCAGTCATTGGTTCAGATCCGCATTAAAAGAAATTACGTAAACTCCCCCAGTCGGAGCGGCCTAAGCGCACCGGACCGCCACGCGATACCGGTGAAATCTCAAGCCCGCCTTATTTGGGCCTAAAATGACTAACGGTTTGCAAACGTCCTGGTTTTTATTGGGAATCAGCAGGGAGGGGCTGCACGGGTCCGCGCCGGCACGTCACGGAACTGCGCGAATCAGCTGTCCCGCACCGGCCATGCGGATGCCGCGCCGCGGCCGCCCTGCGGGCCGGTTTCCACGGTCCGGTGCACCGCGGCGTTGAGCAAAAAGCCGATGCCCACCATCAGCGTGAGCATGGCCGTGCCGCCATAGGAGACGAGCGGCAGCGGCACGCCGACCACCGGCACCAGACCGGTCACCATGGCGACGTTGATGAAGACGAAGAGAAAGAACGTGAAGGTGAGCCCGCCGGCGATCAGCCGGCCGAACCGGTTGCGGCAGCGGATCGCGATATAGATCCCGAGCAGGATAATCGTCATGTAAAGCGCGAGCAGGCCCCCGGCCCCGATCAGGCCGAATTCCTCCGCAAGCGTCGTGAATATGAAGTCGGTGTGCTTCTCGGGCAGGAAGTTGAGCTGGCTTTGCGTGCCCGACATCAGGCCTTTGCCCGAGATGCCGCCGGAGCCGACGGCGATCTTGGACTGAATGATGTGGTAGCCCGCTCCCATGGGATCCCGCTCCGGATCCAGGAAGGTGAGCACCCGCGCCTTCTGGTAATCGTGCAGATAGCTCCACAGGAACGGCACCGCGCCACCTGTGCCGAGCACGCCGGCGGCGAAGTAGAGCCAGTGCACGCCGGACAGGAAGACCACCGCCATGCCGCCCGCAAACAGCAGACCGGCGGTGCCCAGGTCCGGCTGCTTGAGCACGAGCAGCACCGGCACGGCGATCATCGCCAGGGGCAGTGCCAGATAGTGCGGCTTGGACACTTTTTCCTCGGGCAGCCAGTTGTAATAGGCGGCAAGCGCCAGCACGAGCGCCACTTTCATCAGTTCCGAAGGCTGGACCTGAAATCCGCCCAGTTCGAGCCAGCGTTGGGCACCCATCGCCTTTTCCCCGAACAGCGGCACCAGGCACAATAGCCCCAGGGCCAGCGCATACATCGGGAAGGCCAGCTTCAGCCATATTCTGATGTCGATCAGGGCAACCAGCAGGAGTACGCCCAACCCGAATGCAAACCGCCACATATGCACGCCGGCCCACGGGCTAAGCTTGCCGCCGGCCACCGAATAGAGCATGACGGAACCGAATGCCGCGATCGCGGCGGTTACCGCGACCATGAACCAGTTGATCCGCAGCAGCTTGCGCTTGAGCGTCAGTGTGGTCTTGCCGGCGCCGGGAAGACTAGCCATCCCGGGTCCCTGCTGCTTCCTGCGCGGTCTGTTCCTCCGGCGCCTTCAGCTCGAAGGCCGGCGTGTTCGCAGGGTCGCGCTCGAGCACTTTCAGGAGAACGTCCTTGGCGACCGGCGCGGCGGCGCGCGATCCGCCGCCGCCATGCTCGACAATCACCGCGGCTGCGTAAGTCGGGTTTTCGGTCGGTGTGAACGCCACGAACAGGGCGTGATCCATATGCTCACGGGCGATCTTGCCGCCTCTGCGGCGGACCTTGTTGAGGCTGACGACCTGACTGGTGCCGGTCTTGCCCGCCATGAGCAAGCCGTTGAAATCGAATTTCGAGCGGCCCGCCGTGCCGCCCCGTTCGTTGACCACCGCGATCATGGCCTTGCGGATCAAGTCCAGGTGCTTTGCGTCGATATCGAGCTTGTCGAACTTTCCGGCCAGCGCGCTCTTCGCGCCGACCGCGCGGACCAGACGCGGGATCACCGCATGACCGCTGGCGATGCGCGCGGCATAGACCGCCAGCTGCAGCGGCGTGGCGAGCACATAGCCCTGCCCGATCCCCGCCACCACGGTTTCGCCCGGATACCACGGCTCGCCAATCGTCGACTGCTTCCAGCCGGGGGTCGGGATAAGGCCCGGCTTGGCGCCGCCATAGTCGAAGCCTTCGACCGAACCCAGCCCGAGCTTGCGCGACATCGCGGCAATCCGCTCAACGCCGATCTTACGGGCCATGGTGTAGAAATAGACGTCGCAGGAGCGCTTGATGGCGTCGTGCATGTTCATCGACCCGTGGCCGCCGCGCTTCCAGCACCGGAATCTTGTCCTGCCGAGAAAGAACGCGCCGGGGCAGTGCACCCGATTGCCCGGGCTGACCATGCCGCTCTCGAGCGCGGCAAGCGCGACCACCATCTTGAAGGTCGACCCCGGCGGATACTGCCCGCGCACCGCCCGGTTGAGCAGCGGCTTTTGCGGATCGCGCTGCAGCTTGCGCCAGACGTCGGGCGACATGCCGCCGACGAATTCGTTGGAGTCGTAGCTGGGGGTTGAGGCCATGGCATGGATTTCGCCGGTGTGGATGTTCATCACAACGACCGCGGCCTGCTCGCCCGCAAGCCTTTCGAGGGCGAACTTCTGCAGTTCCAGGTCGATCGACAGCACCAGAT
>JBPCWF010000245.1:0-10236 GCA_051009775.1 Hyphomicrobiales bacterium
CTAGCTCATGTTGTGGCGCAAGGTGATCGTGGCGCTGACCGGGACCAGTTGGATGCCTTTTTCCTTCAGCGTCGCGGTCCATTCCGTGATCTGCTCGACGGTGACCGGCAGGCCGGATGCGACGCCGATGGCGATGCCGCGCTCGAGCGCGATGGTCTCAAGCTGCTTGAGGGCCCGCTTGATGGCGTCGACATTGGGGTCGGAGTCGATGATCAGGTCGGCCGAGGTTGCCTTGAGCTTGACGTCGCGGGCGATCTTCTGGGAATGGCTGCGGGCCGACGACCCGTCCTCCATATAGACCAGGCCGCGCCGGTTGAGCTGGCGGAAGACCGGCCTCAGGGCGTCGGTCGACGAGGTGAACTTCGCGCCCATATAGTTGGTGACGCCGAAATAGCCCGTGAACCGGCTCAAAAGCCATTCCAGCCGGCGGACGTTGTCCGGCGGCGGAAGGGTCGACAGCAGCGTGTGGGGGCCCGGATCGTTGTCGGGATAGTCGAACGGCTCCATGGGCAGCTGCATCATCACTTCATGGCCGTTCTGGCGCGCCTTATGGACCCATTTCTGCAGCGACTTGGAATAGGGCGCGAAAGCCAGGCTGACATCGGCGGGCAGGCGGTTGATCGCGATCGATGTGCCGCTGACGCTCAGGCCCATGCCGCCGACCAGGATGGCGATCTTGGCGGTGTTGGGATCTGCCTGGGCGCGGCTGATCGGCCGCGCATAGGCCTGGGCCGGTGTCTTGCCGGCGGAGGAAATCTTCGGCAGCGACCCATTGGCGCCCTGCTCGGACAGACCGGCGAGCGGCGCGGTCGGAAGCGAATCGATGATCTGGCCTCCGGACGCCATGAGCTGGTCGAACTGTTCGTCGAGCGGATCCTGCCGTCCGTCCGTCGCGGCCGTGGTTTTAGGCTCCGTCGGCACATAGTCGACATTGTCTTCCGGATTGAGCTGGTTGCGCATGCCGAGCCCGGCCCCGTCGGACGCGATGTCGGCCGCGTTCCGGGCCGGCTGGAGCTCAAGCTTTGCCACCGGTTCGCCACCAAGCGGGGCCTCGGCGATGGACAGCCACAGCACCAGCGCAACAAGGCCGCCGGCCAATGCCGCCGAGGCGAATGCCAGGGGCGTGCCGAGCGCGCTCTTGACGCGCAGCGCGGCTGAGCCGTTCTGTATTGGCCTGGAGAGATCGCCAGGTTTCATGGGTGTTCCTGCCCAGTGTCCGGGTGGCGCATAGCAAAAAGGGCGCGGGGATTAACCCGCGCCCAAACTATGAGGGAACGACCCTTAAAGCACTGTTAACTATGATCAGTTTTTGGCCGGCTCGTCCTTCTTGTCGGTCGCCTCATTGGCGGTTTCTTCGACCTTGATACCCCGGAGCAGCTTCAAGGCGTAGTTCAGCGCCTTGTCCTTCTCGCGCTCCGGCGGGATATAGGTAGACGAACCCGAGCCCTCGTTTTCGTCTTCGGCTTTGAGGTGGCCCGGCAGATTCGCCTCGCCACGCGGCTTGACTTTCTTCTTCTGCTCTTCGGGGATCTCCTGTTCGACCACGATGTCCGGATCGATCCCCTTGGCCTGGATCGACCGGCCCGACGGCGTGAAATAGCGCGCCGTGGTCAGACGGATCGCGCCCATGCTGCCGAGCGGAATGATCGTCTGAACCGAACCCTTGCCGAAGGATTTGGTGCCGAGGATGGTAGCCCGCTGATGGTCCTGCAGGGCGCCGGCAACGATTTCCGAGGCCGATGCGGACCCGCCGTTGATCAGGATGACCAGCGGCTTGTTCTTGATCAGGTCGCCATATTCGGCATTGTAGCGCTGGGTCTGTTCCGCGTTGCGGCCGCGCGTCGATACGATCTCGCCGCGGTCCAGGAAGCTGTCCGACACCGAAATCGCCTGGTCCAGAAGCCCGCCCGGATTGTTGCGCAGATCGAGAATGTAGCCCTTGATCTTGTCGCCGATCTTGGCGTCGAGCTCCTTGACCACCCGGTTCAGACCCTGCTGGGTCTGCTCGTTGAACGTGGTGATGCGGACATATCCGATATCGTCCTCGGCGCGTGAGCGGACCGAGCGGATGCGGATAATGTCGCGTACGATCTTGATCTCGACCGGTTCTTCGACACCCTTGCGCACGACGGTGAGCGTGATCGGTGTGTTGACCGGGCCACGCATCTTCTCGACCGCCTGGTTCAAGGTCATGCCGACGATCTGCTCGCCGTCCAGGTGGGTGATCAGATCGCCGCCCAGAACGCCCGCCTTGGCCGCGGGCGTGTCGTCGATCGGCGCGACAACCTTGACCACGCCGTTCTCCATGGTGACCTCGATGCCGAGGCCGCCGAACTCGCCGCGCGTCTGGACCTGCATCTCCTGAAAGCCCTTGGCGTTCATGTAGCTGGAGTGCGGGTCAAGCGCCGCGAGCATGCCGGTGATAGCCGCGTCTATCAGCTTGGAGTCCTCCGGTTGTTCGACATAGTCGGACCGGATCCGATCGAACACGTCACCAAACAAATTGAGCTGCCGGTAGGTCTCGGAGTTTGCCGCATTCGCCGCCCCGAGAGGGCCGAACGAATACAGGGCGATGGTCGCAGCAATAGCGCCTGCTGCAGCACATCCCAAGCCGGCGAGTAAACCTTTCTGCATTATCCACGCACCTTTTCGTCGTTTCCGGCCCACCATGGCCGAGGATCTATCGCGTTGCCGTTCTTTCTGAATTCTACGTACAGGACCGGTCTTGGATCATCCGCCCGAATTCCGATCACCGTGCTCAGAGCGGCCTGTCCGCCCATCGTTCCAACCGGCTCGCCGGCACGCACGAACTGGCCGACATCGACTGTGATATTCTCCATGCCTGCCAACAACACATGATATCCTTCGCCGGCATTGATGATCAAGAGTTGCCCGTAGCCGCGAAACTCTCCGGCATAGGCCACCCGTCCGTCGTTCGGCGCGGTTACCTGGGCGAAAGCCCTGGTCGCGATCGAGAGCCCTTTCGCGGTGCCCCCGAGTGCATCCTTCGAGCCATATTTGCGCACCCGCGTACCCTGCGCCGGGAAATAAAGCTTGCCGCGCGCCCTTGAAAACGGGACCGCCGGCTTCATTAACCTGGCAAGCCGCAGTTTCCGTTGTATTTCGAGCTCATTGGCCGCCGCCTTCTCGGCTGCCTGGCGTGCTTTTTCGGCTTCTTCGCGAGCCTGTTCCAGTTTGGCGATCAAGTCTTTGAGCGACTTCGCCCGTTCGGCCAATGTATTAGCCCTTTTTCGCTCGCTTTCCAACTCCTGACGTATGGTTTGCGTTAAAGTTTGCTTTTGTTGCAGCAGATGGGCTATTTGCCGCCGCTCGCCATCAAGTTTGCCTAAATTCTCCGTGACATCGCCTTGTTCGCGAACAATCGCGGCACGCAGGTCCGTCAGACGAGACAGGTTCTGCACCAGTGAGCTGGCCTGGCCGCGCAGTTCCGGCACCACTGAACCGAGCAGCATGGCGCCCCGCAGGGCCGCCAGCGCGTCGGTCGGGTTGACCGCCAGAGGCGGCGGCGGGTTGCGTTCGAGACGCTGCAGGCCGGCCAGCAGTTCAGCCAGGGCGTCGCGGCGCTCGCGCAGCTGGTCCCGCATGACATCCTCCTCAAAAGCGAGTTTTTTGAGGCGCGTCTCGCTGGCGGTGATCTGGGCTTCTCGCGCCTGAATCTTCGAGGCGATGGCGATCAGCTGTTTGCTCAGGGCCTCGGTCTCGGCGGCCAGCTCCTCGGCGGTTTTCTCCAGATCCTGGGTTCGGGTGGTGACCGTGTCCAGCTGCTTCTCGACGTCCTGGAGCTGCTGCGGCACGTTGGGGTCGCCGGGTTCGTCCGGGGTCTGGGCCGGAGCGGTGAGCGCCGTCGCCAGCCACAGGCCCGTCGCGGCGGCCAGCCGGCGGCATGTCCTGCCTGCGTTGCGGTTTCGTACCGGTGGATGAAAGACGTTCTCGGGCAAGCCGGGGGTTCTGTTCATGCGCGGTGGTAGGGGTGATTGGCGATAATCGTGACGGCGCGGTAGATCTGCTCCAACAACATGACGCGAACCAGGCGATGCGGCCAGGTCATGGCCCCCAGCGACAGCAGGAGACCGGCGTCCCGTTCGAGCTCCTCCGCATGGCCGTCGGCACCGCCGATCAGAAAACAGAGATCGCTCTCTCCTTGCTCCAGCATGCGACGTATGTGCTCCGCGAAGGCCTCGCTGGTCAGCTGCTTGCCCCGTTCGCTCAACACGATTCGCATCGCCCGGACCGGAACCTGAGCCGACAATCTATCCGATTCGTCGGATTTGCGCTGCCGGGCCGATCCGCGCTTTGCTTCGGGCAGAAGCTTGCAGGTGCTGTCGGTCAGGCCGATGCCGCGGCCCTGGTGCTTGAGCCGGCGCAGGTAATCGTCACACAGGGCCTGTTCCGGCGCGGATTTGGCCTGGCCGATTGCGAGGATCGATATGCGCATTCAGGCCGTCCCGTTCAGACGGCCAGCATCTCTTTCGGCACGTCCGCCGCCCAGAGCTTCTCCAGGTTATAGAAGTCCCGGACCTCGGGGCGGAACACATGGACGATGAGATCTCCGGTGTCGATCAGCACCCAGTCGCAATGCGGCATCCCCTCGACGCGGGCACTGCCGAAGCCATTGTCTTTCAACGCTTTCAGGAGCTGGTCGGCGATCGCGCCGACATGGCGGTGCGAGCGGCCGGACGCAACCACCATGTAATCGGCGATCTGCGTCTTTCCTGTCAGGTCAATGGAGACGATGTTCTCGGCCTTAGCGTCGTCAAGGCAGGTCATTACCACTTTCAGCAATTTCGAGCGCGACTTCCCTTTCGGCAAAGCCTTGCTCTCAGGAGCACTCGTGTCAGTGCTCCCGCCGATACTTTGGGTTGTCAGAGCGGGGTTCCTCTTTCACGTTGCTCTTGCGGTGATGATACAACCGCAATGTCTCTCCCAAGGGATCAATTGAGCTTCAAACGTCGGGCTGCCGGGCATTTGTCCCGCCAGCCCTGTCCCAATGTAATGCCTGTCCGGGCCATTATTCAATAGATGTTTTCGCCCGTATCTCGGTCGAGCTCTCAGTGTTGAGCGGCACGGTGATCAGGCTCCAGGCGGGCGGGCGGATGAACGCCAGTGCGCCGGCATCGCGCTGGCGCACCCGGGCCCAGCGATATCTCTGGGCCGCGCGCGAGCTCATGGCGGCGAGCAGATAGCCCGGACGGTTGATCACGGCGATCGGTATTCGCTCGACGATCTCGGTCCAGGCTTCCCAGTGATGCAACCCGGCGAAATTGTCCGCGCCCATCAGAAACACGAAGGCGTGGGCCGGGAAATGCGCCTCGAGACGGCTTACGGTCTCGATCGTGTAGTGGCTCTGCCAGCGTTGTTCCAGGTCGCAGACGTCGATGCGCGGGTGGCGCGCGACCGCGCGGGCGTGGGCGATCCGGGTCTCGTAGGGCGCGGTGTCGCCCGGGTCCTTGAGCGGGTTCTGCGGCGACACCAGCCACCAGACGCGGTCGAGATCAAGCCTCTCGAGCGCCTCCCGGCTGATCGCCAGATGACCCTCATGGGCCGGATTGAACGACCCGCCGAGCAGGCCGACCCGGAGGCGCCGGCTTCTTTTGGGGCGGATGTCACGGATCCGCCGCGCCGGCAGCCAGACCGAGAAACGGGATCCGCGGGGCCGGGTCATGGTGGTGATGATGCGCGGTTCGTTCAGGGCCGGGTCTGGCCCGTGCCGCGAACGACATATTTGCAGGTCGTGAGCTGCTCGAGCGCCACGGGTCCGCGGGCATGGAGCTTGCCGGTGGCGATGCCGATCTCGGCGCCCATGCCGAATTCGCCGCCGTCGGCGAACTGGGTCGAGGCGTTGTGCAGCACGATGGCGCTGTCGACCCGGGTGAGAAACCGGGCGGCCGTCCGGTCGTCGCCGGTAACGATGCAGTCGGTGTGGTCGGAGCCGTAGCGCGCGATATGGCCGATCGCGCCGTCGACGCCGTCGACCAGTTTCACCGATATGATGCTGTCGAGATACTCGGTCGACCAGTCCTCTTCCCCGGCTGGATCGATACGTTCGTCGAGGGCGCGGGCCTCGGCGTCGCCGCGGACCTCGCAGTCGGCATCGATCAGGGCGTCCGCAATCGGCTTGAGATGGGTCTCGGCGCAGGCCCGGTCGACCAGCAGGGTTTCGGCCGCGCCGCAGATGCCGGTGCGGCGCATCTTGGCGTTGAGCGCGATGTCGCGCGCCATGGCGAGGTCGGCCGCCCGATCGACATAGACGTGGCAGAGACCTTCCAGATGGGCGAACACGGGCACCCGCGCCTCGTCCTGGACCCGGCCCACCAGGCTTTTGCCGCCGCGCGGTACGATCACGTCGATGGCGCCGTCGAGACCTTTGAGCATCATGCCGACCGCGGCGCGGTCGGTGGTCGGCACCATCTGGATGGCGGCGGCGGGCAGGCCGGCTTGCTCAAGGCCCGCCTGCAGGCAGGCGAGAATGACCGCGCTGGTCTCGTAGCTCTCCGAGCCGCCGCGCAGGATCGCCGCATTGCCCGACTTCATGCACAAGGCGCCGGCATCGGCGGTGACGTTCGGACGGCTCTCATAGATGATGCCGATAACGCCGATCGGCACGCGGACGCGCTCGATGCGCAGGCCGTTCGGACGGTCCCACGACGCCGCGATCTCGCCGACCGGATCGGGCAGGCCGGCGATCGCTTCAAGGCCCTGCGCCATGGCCTCGATGCGTTCGGGCGTCAGGGTCAGGCGGTCGATGAAGGCGCCCGGGCGGCCCGTGGCGGCGGCCGTCTCAAGGTCTTTTTCATTGGCGGCCAGCATGTCGGCCCGGGCGTCCCGGATCGCGCGCGCCATGGCGCCGAGCGCCGCGTTCTTGGCCTCGCTCGGGGCGTGCGCCAGCTCGCGCGCGGCCTCGCGCGCTGCCACGCCCAGTTCGGCCATCATGATCGCGATGTCCGATCCGTTCGCATCGTCAACAGCCGCCAAGCTCACCTGTCCTATCCTTTCACCAGTACGAGATCGTCCCTGTGGATCACCTCGTCGCGGCCACGGTAGCCGAGAACTCTCTCTATTTCACGGCTTTTGTGGCCGGCGATCCGCTCCGCGTCGGCCCGGTCATAGGCGCTCAAGCCCCGGCCGAGCTCGGTGCCCTGGCGGTCGACCACCCGGACCGCGTCGCCGCGGCCGAAGCGGCCCGAGACCTCGACGATGCCGGCGGGAAGCAGGCTCTTGCCGGACCTGAGTGCGGTGGCCGCACCGTCGTCGACGGTCAGCGTGCCGCATGGCTCAAGCGTACCGGCGATCCATTTCTTGCGCGCCGCGACGGGTGTCGCATCGGCCATGAACCAGGTGCAGTTCGCGCCGTTTTCAAGGGCGGTCAGCGGGTGGTCGGCATGGCCTGAGGTGATCGCCATATGGGCGCCGGCGCCAACCGCGATCTTGGCCGCCTCGAGCTTGGTGATCATGCCGCCGGAGCCGACATTGGTGCGCGATTTGCCGGCCATGGCCTCGATCTCCGGCGTGATCCTGGTGACCTCGGGAATGAGCCGGGCGGAGGGATCGGCATCGGGCGCGGCGGTGTAGAACCCGTCGACATCCGACAGGAGCACCAGGCAGTCGGCCGAGATCATGCTCGCCACCCGGGCGGCCAAACGGTCATTGTCGCCATAGCGGATTTCCGATGTCGCGACCGTGTCGTTCTCGTTGATGACCGGCACGGCGCCGTGTCTAAGGAGCGCCGCGATCGTGTTGCGGGCGTTGAGATAGCGCCTGCGCTGTTCCGTGTCGGTCAGGGTGAGCAGCACCTGGGCGCCGACGAAGCCGCGGTCGGCGAGCGCCTGGGCATAGGCCTGGGCAAGCGCGACCTGGCCGACCGCGGCGGCTGCCTGGCTCTCCTCGAGCTTGAGCGTGCCGTCGCCATGACCGATCAGCCGGCGGCCGAGCGCGATGGCGCCGGAAGAGACGATCACGACGTCCTGGCCGCGCTGCCTGAGGCGGGCGATGTCGTCGGCCAGCGCCTCGAGCCAGGCGCGCCTGAGCCGGCCGGTGGCCTGGTCGACCAGGAGCGCGGAACCGATCTTGACGATCACCCGCCGGGCGTTGGTCAGCCGCGCGCTCATGGCTGCCAGTCCGCGGAGCTCCGGACCGGCCGTTGCTCCTCTTCGCGGTGGCTCTCCAGTATCGCGCGGAGGCGCCGCAACGCGTCGGTCACACCCATGCCGGCGGCGCCGGAGATGGCCAGGGGTTCGGTTCCCGCGGCGGCCGCAAGCGCGGCGCGCCTGGTTTCGATCTCTTCCTCCTGCAGCGCGTCGCATTTGTTGAGCGCGACGATCTCCGGCTTGTCGCCGAGCCCGTGGCCATAGGCCTCGACCTCGTGGCGCACGGTCAGGTAGGCGGCCGCGACGTCCTCCTCCGTGGCGTCGACCAGATGCAGGAGCACGGCACAGCGCTCGACATGGGCGAGGAAGCGGTCGCCTAGCCCGATGCCTTCATGCGCTCCTTCGATCAGGCCGGGAATGTCGGCGAGCACGAATTCATGGCCGTCGATGCCGACCACGCCGAGGCTCGGGACGAGCGTGGTGAAGGGATAGTCCGCGATCTTCGGCCTGGCCGCGCTGACGGCTGCCAGGAAGGTCGACTTGCCGGCATTGGGCAGGCCGATGATGCCGGCATCGGCGATCAGCTTGAGATTGAGCCAGATCCATCTCTCCTCGGCCGGCCCGCCCGGATTGGCGCGGCGCGGGGCGCGGTTGGTGGACGACTTGAAATGGGCATTGCCGAAGCCGCCATTGCCGCCGCGGGCGAGCTTGACGCGCTGGCCGATCTCGGTCAGGTCGGCGATCAGGGTCTCCTTGTCGTCTTCGCAGATCTGGGTGCCGACGGGCAGCCTGAGCGTAACATCGGCGCCGCTGGCGCCGGCGCGGTCCTTGCCCATGCCGTCGGTGCCGCGGGCGGCCTTGAAATGCTGCTGGTAGCGATAGTCGATCAGGGTGTTCAGGCCTTCGACGCATTCGGCCCAGACGTCGCCGCCGCGGCCGCCATTGCCGCCGTCGGGGCCGCCGAACTCGACATATTTCTCGCGCCGGAAACTGACGCAGCCGGAGCCGCCTTCGCCGGAGCGGATATAGATCTTGGCCTGGTCGAGGAACTTCATGGTTCTTGTTTAACGGCTCGGTGTTTCTGTTCAACCCGTAGTGGCGCGGATGGTAACCGGGATGCGGTGCCGCCACGCCTTTCGGGTCAACGTGTATTTCAGCGTCGGCACTTCGGATTTGAGCGGTAGCGAGTTCATCATGCCCGTGCCGACCAGGTCGAAACCGCACTTCGCCAGGACGTGGCGCGATCCGGTGTTGCCCGGCCGGCAGCCGGTATGGATCTCGGCGACGGCCAGATGCTCGAAGGCATGGCCGAGGACCGCAAGCGCCGCCTCGGTGGCATAACCCTGACCCCAGTAAGGCTCGCCCAGCCAGTAACCGAAATGGCCGAGTGTGCTGTCGGCCAGCGCGCCATAACCGATCACGCCGATCAGTTTCGGATCGAGTCGCCTGAGCCGGATGGCGAAATTCGCCTCGCCCTCCTGGCCTTGCGATCTCCGCTCGATCCATTGGCGCGCATCGTCCGGTCCGTAGGGGTGGGGCAGGTTGGCAAGGTGCTCCACCACCGCCCAGTTGTTCGCAAGTTCGGCGATATCGGCGGCGTCGTTCTCATCCGGCCGGGTGAGCAGCAGGCGTTCGGTTTCAAGCTCTGTTTGATGTTCGCGCTGCGGTGTCATGGTGCAAGCTTTCGCATAGGAAAAGGGGAGACGGTGTCCCATCTCCCCTTCGGAAACCTGCTTTTCCCATGTCGTCCGCCGGGTCGATGAGTGCCGGCGGTGTAACGGGATACCCGCCGCTTAAGAGGCTGGCTCCACCGGTACGACGGAAATGAAGGTGCGGCCGCCGCGCGTGGTGCGGAAATCGACCGTGCCTTCGGCGGTGGCGAAGATCGTGTGATCCTTGCCGATGCCGACATTGTCGCCGGGATGATACTTGGTGCCGCGCTGGCGTGCGATGATGTTGCCGGGGATGACCAGCTCGCCGCCGTATTTCTTGACGCCCAGCCGCCGGCCCGCGGTATCGCGGCCGTTGCGTGACGAGCCACCTGCCTTTTTATGTGCCATGATGTGCTCTCCTTAGTTCTTCGCCGCGTCCTTGGCGAGCGCCTTGGCTTCCTTGACCCAGTCGTCACCGA
>JBPCWF010000246.1:0-4132 GCA_051009775.1 Hyphomicrobiales bacterium
GCCTATGACGGCATCGTCAGCCGCGACGGCATCCTGCTGGAGGTTGCCGCCGGCGGGATCGACATCCCGTTCGAAGCGATTCTCGGCGGGGCCGGAATCCTATTGCTGCTCGAAGCCACCAGGCGCAGCGTCGGCCTGCCCCTGGTCATCGTCTGCGTGATCTTTCGACTCTATTCTGTCTACGGCCAGTCGATGCCGGATGTCATCTCGCACAAGGGTGTCTCCCTGGAGCGCCTGATCGGCTACCAATGGCTGTCGAGCGAAGCGGTGTTCGGCATCCCGATCGATGTTTCCGTGAGCTACGTGTTCCTGTTCGTGCTGTTCGGCGCGTTCATGGACAAGGCGGGCGCGGGCCGGTTCTTTCTCGATCTGTCCTTCGGCCTGGTCGGAAGCTACCGCGGCGGGCCGGCCAAGGCGGCGATCATGGCGTCCGGCCTGACCGGAACCGTTTCCGGCTCGTCCATCGCCAATACGGTGACCACGGGCGCCTTCACCATACCCCTGATGAAGAAGATGGGTTTCCCGGCACACAAGGCCGGAGCGATCGAGGTCGCGGCATCCACCAACGGCCAGCTCATGCCGCCGATCATGGGCGCATCCGCATTCATCATCGCCGAGTTCATCGGCATTTCCTATTACGACGTCATCGTCCATGCGGCGATCCCCGCCGTCATTTCCTACTGCGCCCTGTTCTACATCTCACATCTGGAGTCGGCGAAGCTCGGCATTACCGGCATTCCGAAATCCGAAACACCGGACGTGATGGCGACCCTGAAGCACGGCGTTCAGTACCTCATCCCGATCGGCGTTCTGATCTACCTGCTGCTGGTCGAACGCTGGAGCCCGGGAAGTGCTGTGTTTTACGCCATCATTTTGATGTGCGGCATCATCTTCGTAACCGCGGTCATGGACGCGTGGCGCAACGGCCGGCACCCGGCGCACGGCATCCTCGCGGGCTGCATGACGACTTTCGATGCGATGGTCGCCGGCGCCAAGAGCATGGCCGGTGTCACCGCGGCCGTCGGCGCCGCGGGCATTATCGTCGGCGCGGTGTCGTCGACCGGGTTGAACAACGCCATGCTGTCGGTCATCGAAGCGATCTCGCAGGGCAATTTCTACATCCTCCTGCCTCTGGTCGCCGTGGTCTGCCTGATCCTCGGCATGGGACTTCCCACCACCGCCAACTACATCGTCGTGGCCTCGCTGATGGCGACCGTCCTGGTTGAACTCGGCAACGCTTCCGGCCTGGTGATTCCGCTGATCGCGGTGCATCTCTACGTGCTCTATTTCGGACTGATGGCCGACTCGACGCCACCGGTCTGCCTTGCCGCCTTCGCGGCCTCGGCCATATCCGGCGCCAACCCGCTGCGGACCGGCGTGCAGTCGTTTCTCTATGACATCCGGACAAGCATTCTGCCCATAGTGTTCATCTTCAATCCGGAACTGCTGCTGGTCGGCGTCACCAGCATCTGGCACGGACTGACGATATTCGTCGTCTCGCTGATTGCGATCCTGAGCTTCGCCTGTGTGACCCAGGGCTGGATGCTGACACGGCTGAACTGGATCGAACGGATAGCGCTGATGGTCGTGGTGGTCGCTCTGTTCCGGCCGGATGCCCTGATGAACCGGGTCTATCCGCAATTCGCACCGGTCGCCCTGGCACAGATCGTTGCCGAAGACGGGGAAACGCTGCCGACCGACCGCGCCGTCCGGCTGCATGTCACCCGCGAAACCGACTATGGCGAACGCTACAAGCTGTTTGTCATCCCGCCGCCAGGGGCGGCCGGGACCGGCCGGCAACGCCTCGGCGAGCGGGTCGGCGTGACCGCGGAGACCGAAACCGGTGACCGGTTGGTCGTGGCCAACACGCAGTTCAACGGTCCGGCGGAGAAAGCCGGCGTCACCTTCGGGGATTACATTACGGCGATTGACGTCGAACAGCTCGACAGGCCCGCCAAGGAGTGGATCTATCCGCTTGGCCTCATGTTGCTGGGCCTGGTTTTCTTCTCACAGACAGTCAAGTCGCGACGTGAAACGGGCCAACCGACGCGTGGCGCAAGGGACCAGACCAATGACGCTGTCTGACGCATCGGCATCCGGCCGACTTCCAGCACAGGTGTCCAACGCGGTGGACGCGGTCGAGGCCGCACGCGAAGGGCTTTTGGATGTGACCAGAACGCTGGTGCGCATCCCGACGGAAACGCCTCCAAGCGACACGAGGGCCACAGTGAGGGTCATCGCGGAGATGCTGTCGGGGTTTGAAAATGTCGAGACCACGATCCACACGAGCGAACCGCCGATAGACAATCTCGTGGCCAAAACATGCGCCGGCACGCCGGGCCGGCGCCTCATCCTGAACGGCCATCTCGACACCTACCCGGCCGGCGACCGCGCGCACTGGACGGACGATCCGTTCTCAGGCGTCGTTCGCGACGGCAAGCTCTATGGCCGCGGTTCAGCCGACATGAAGGGCGGGGTGGCGTGTCTGCTGCACATCTTCAAGACGCTGGCGCAAATGCCTGATGCATGGGCAGGCGAGCTGTGCCTGGTCCTGGCCGGCGACGAGGAATCCATGGGCACCCTGGGCAGCCAGTTCCTCCTCGACACGGTGCCCGATGCGCGCGGTGACGCCGTGCTGAATGCCGATGTCGGCTCACCGACAGTGCCCCGCATCGGTGAAAAAGGCATGATCTGGATTAATGTTTTCGCCGAGGGCAGGCCCGCGCACGGCGCCCATGTCCATCGGGGCGAAAACGCGATCGACACTCTGCGGCGGGCGATGGACGCCCTGACGCAGCTGCACGATTATCCCGTGAACACGCCCTGCGACGTGGCCCGGGCGATCCGCGACGCAAAGCCGGTTTCCGAGCCGCTGGGAGGCACCGGTGAAGCTGACGTCCTGCAACGGATCACCGTGAACTTCGGCCGCGTCGAAGGCGGCAAAACGGCCAATCTCGTTCCGGACTGGGCTGAGGCGAATGCCGATATCCGCCTTCCGATGGGGGTGAGTGTTGGCGAAATTGAAGCGGAGATTTCCCGTCTGCTCGAACCGCTCAACGGGATCCGCTTTGAGATCGTCCGGCGCTACGAACCGACCTGGACGTCGCCGGACGAACCGGTTGTCACGGCGGTCCTGCAGGCATGCCGTACGGTTCTCGGCCAAGCTCCTACGCCAAACATGCGGGTCGGAGGTTCCGATGCGAGGCTCTACCGCGCGGCCGGTATTCCCACTGTGGTCTGCGGACTGACCCCGCACAATCTCGGAGGGCCTGACGAGTATGTCGAGATCGACGAACTCGTCGACGTTACCAGGATACTCCTGCTGGCCGCGCTGAGATATCTGCAGCCGAATTGATCGCATCGCCCCCTCAGCCGCTACACCGGCGGTAACAGCGCCGCCCAGATAGAATGCCACGAACGCCCCGTCCGGCCAGATACCGACACACAGATGCTCATACCGTCATTGACTCTGGTCCGTGTGAGCGAGCGGCAGCTATTTTTTCGTCCTTGGGCCATATGTAACTTGAGCCCAGATCATTTGTGTAGTAACAATCTCAGCAGCCCTAGAGACAAAACTGACTGTCCACTCAGAGCACAGATAATGGTGCCTGAGGCAAGCACGAATATTGCCTCTTTGAATGGACGCATCCGGTCAAACACCTCAGCGCTGCTGGGCCGTGTACACGCTTTCGTGCGCCGTAGACCGGGGGTATTTGAGGGCGGTGCTTTAGGGCCCCGCCCTTCCTTTTTTGCACAATCCGCTCCGGCCTGCGCCCAACTCAAAAGACCGTTGCCGGCACTCGACGCAAGCCTGTGGCCTGGGCGAGAAGCGTCCAGCGGCACATCGGCCGGCCGGTGACGCCTTAAACCCGTTGCCGATTGAACCTTTCCCGCACCCTCCGCGACTACCCTCTTGAACACGGTTCCAGGAGATCACCCGGCGGCACCCGCGAGGGCCGCAACCTTCCTGGTATTTCGGCCTCGACGCGCATGCGGCCCGGATGTCGGTTCACGCGCGCACGCGGCACATCACAAGCACCGAACTGAAAGGAGAGAAACCATGGCGACGCGATCCGACTTCAACGTCGTACGCATCAACGAACACCTTGGCGACAAGGCAGGTGACATAAAC
>JBPCWF010000247.1:0-6344 GCA_051009775.1 Hyphomicrobiales bacterium
CAGGGCGGCGGCGCGGCGTCTCGGCTTCCGGTTCGAGGGGATCTTCTACAACCACCTCATTTTCAAGGGAAAGAACCGGGATACATCCTGGTACTCGGTCCTCGACGACGAATGGCCCGAGGCGCGCGACATCATCGGAAACTGGCTCGACGACGGCAATTTCGGCTCGGACGACAAAGCCAAGACGTCACTGTCGGAACTGATGAAAAACCGCTCGCCCAGCTGCAGGACTGGATAATCGGCAGACCGGCGGCGCAATAGGTCTTTGTGTCTGCAGCGACATCAGTTCGCTCGATAGCGCCAAGAGGTTTTACAATTCCGCGCCAAAATCACACTATGTGGTGCGCCAGTCAGGCTTTGCAGTACGTGTCCGTTGGGACCCGGCATCGCGGAGAAACCACATGCACAATCTGAGCGACGAACACGAAATCCTGGATGCGGACCAGCTTTCCGGCCTGGTTGGTGAGACGCATCCGCTGGCGGTCAAGAAATGCCGGCCGCGCCTGGACAAGCACGCGAAGGACTTCATCGCCCGTTCGCCCTTCATCTGCATCGGCACGCAGGGCGCGGACGGAACCGCCGATGTCAGCCCAAAGGGCGATCCGCCGGGCTTCGTCAGGGTGATCGACGATGTGACGCTCGCGATCCCCGACCGGCCGGGCAACAACCGCCTGGACTCGATGAGCAACCTCCTGAGCAATCCGGCCATCGGGCTCCTGTTCATGATACCGGGCTATGACGACACGCTGCGGGTCAACGGCAAGGCGCGTCTGACCACCGATCCCGCTCTGCTGGCCGAAATGGCGATCAGGGAGCGGCCGCCCAAGATGGCGATCGTGGTCGATGTGGACGAGGTGTTCCTGCACTGCGCCAAGGCCTTCAAGCGCTCCAAACTGTGGAGCCCGGACGCGATCCAGGACCGCAGCGAAATGCCGACGCTCGGCAAGATGATCATGGAGCAGACAAGCGAAACACCGCCTACCGAGACGGACTTCGCCGAGGCCGACGAGTCCGTCGAGAGCGATTATCGCGACAGCCTGTACTGAGTGTCGGAAGCAGGGTCCGGTCAGGCCGTCCTGATCGGCAGCCGCGTGACCTGGTTGTCGTGCGACAGTCTTTGCTGACATGTATCGGAGCACGTGCACGGAGCCGCGCGCATATTGATGTTCGTAACGAAGATCTGCCCGCAGACAACGCATGAATGCGCTTCCTTGTCGGCGATCGTCTGCGCGCATTGAAGGTATAAAAGCTCGATAAGCGAGTTCGGCTTGATCACCAGACGGGGCTTCTCGCTGCCCGGCACAAGTGTGAATTCAACGCCGGTCATGCCCAGTCCGAACCCGGAGAACACCTTCTGGATCTCCAGGTACTTCCGCATGTTCCAGAGTTTGATGACCAGGTCCATGGACTCCATCAGCGTAAGATAGGTCTGGAACCGTTCGCCGGGCTCGTTCCTGTCGAGCATGAGCCCGTATTTGTTTGCAAAGGCGACCGCGGTTTCGGGCTTGAGCTTCATGTTCGCGAATTCAAGGAACATCCGGTCGCCGCCGATGCTTTGCGGGTCGATGTGCTCCTTTTGGCCGGAGCGGCCGACGATCCATATCTCTTCGTCCGGATTGAGTTCGCTGGCTTCTTCGCCACAGAACAAGAGCCCGCCGGATGGCGCACCGTGGTCTGTGAGCCGCGTCTCCACCGTGTAACCGGCAGGATCGCGGGCCCACTGCATGCGGAGTAGGGGTGTCGTCATCTCGTCCATCTGATCGGTGTCGGCGTCGGGCCGAAAGTGCACTTATCATTCGTACTAAAACGAAACCGTCTAAATTTGCGTTAACCGGTGTAAGGAAACGGCTCACCTTTCCGTCATCTCCGCTGTTCCGAAAGCGCCGGTCAATCCGGCTCTTGTCAGTTGCGTATAGACAACCCCCTTGTCCGCCGCGCCGATTGGTGTCACGTAGTGATCCATTGAATTGCGGGCGCCGCTTTGGGACGCCGCCCCCGCGTGTGACTGTTCACAGGCCCTGAAATGCTCGACGATTTCCATCGTATCAGGCGGCTTCCGCCTTACGTTTTCGAAGAGGTCAACCGGCTCAAGGCGAGGGCGCGGGCGGACGGGGCCGACATCATCGACTTCGGCATGGGCAACCCGGACATGGCGACGCCCGGCCATATCGTCGAAAAGCTGGTCGAAACGGTGCAGAAGCCCCGGACCCACCGCTATTCCGCATCGCGCGGCATTCCGGGCCTGCGCCGCGCCCAGGCGCAGTATTATCAGCGCCGCTTCGGCATAAAGCTCGATCCCGACACCCAGGTCGTGGCCACGCTCGGCTCCAAGGAAGGCTTCGCCAACATGGCCCAGGCGATCACCGCGCCCGGCGACGTGATCCTGGCGCCCAACCCGACCTATCCGATCCACGCCTTCGGCTTCATCATATCCGGCGGCGTGATCCGCCACCTGCCGGCGACCCCTGACGACGAGTTCATGGTCGCGCTCGACCGGGCGGTCAAACACTCGGTCCCGGCCCCGATCGCCGTCGTGCTCAATTACCCGTCCAACCCGACCGCAATGACCGACGATCTCGAATTCTACGCCGAGGTGGTGCGCTATGCCCGCGCCAACAACCTGTTCGTGCTGTCGGATCTGGCCTATGCGGAAATCTACTACGACGGCACGGAACCGCCGGTCTCCGTGCTCCAGGTGCCGGACGCGATGGATGTCACGGTGGAATTCACCTCGCTGTCCAAGACCTATGCCATGCCCGGCTGGCGCATCGGCTTCGCGGTCGGCAACGAGCGCCTGATTGCCGCGCTCGCCCGGGTCAAGTCCTATCTGGACTACGGCGCCTTTACCCCGATTCAGGTGGCGGCGGCGGCGGCACTCAACGGGCCGCAGGACTGCGTCGACGAAATCCGCCGGACCTACCAGAGCCGCAAGGACACCTTGGTCGAGGCCCTCGGCCGCGCCGGTTGGGACATTGCCCCGCCGCCCGCCACCATGTTCGCCTGGGCGCCTCTGCCGCCCGCCTTCGCCGAACTGGGGTCCTTGGAGTTTTCCAAGCTGCTTCTGGAGAAGGCCGATGTCGCCGTGGCGCCCGGCATCGGGTTCGGCGAGCATGGCGAGGGATACGTGCGCATCGCACTGGTTGAAAACGAGCAGCGGATCAGGCAGGCTGCGCGCAACATCAAACGGTTCCTCGGTTCGGCGGCAACGGATCTCCACAACCTTCTCCCCAACACGGGCGACACCACCCACAAGAAAGGCACGTCCACACAATGCGTGAGCCGCTCAAGCTCGCCATAGCGGGGCTCGGCACGGTCGGCATTGGCGTGATCAAGCTCCTCAACGACAATGCCGAGGTGCTGGCGCGGCGCTGCAACCGGCCGCTCGAACTGGTGGCCGTGTCGGCTCGCGACCCCGGCCGCGACCGCGGTGTCGACCTCTCCGAATACCGCTGGGTTGACGATTGCATCGAACTCGCCAGGAGCCCGGACATCGACATTTTCGTCGAGCTGATCGGCGGCGAAGACGGTCCCGCCAAGGCGGCGGTCGAGGCCGCGCTTGCCGCGGGCCACCACGTCGTCACCGCCAACAAGGCGCTGCTTGCCTGTCACGGCACCGAGCTGGCGCGCCTGGCGGAAAGTCACGGCGCCGCGCTCAACTACGAGGCAGCAATCGCCGGCGGCATCCCGATCGTCAAGACCATGCGCGAGAGCTTTGCCGGCAACCGCGCACAGGTCATCTGCGGCATCCTCAACGGCACCTGCAACTACATCCTGACCAGCATGGAGCGCGAGGGCCGCGAGTTCGCCGATGTGCTGAAAGACGCCCAGGCGCTGGGCTATGCCGAGGCCGACCCAACCTTCGATGTCGGCGGCTTCGATGCCGCCCACAAGCTCGCGATCCTGACCTCGCTGGCGTTCGGCACGGAAGTGAACTTCGAGGCGATCTATGTCGAGGGCATCGACAGGATCACTGCCCAGGATATCCAGATCGCCGGCGAGCTCGGTTACCGGATCAAACTGCTGGGCGTCGCGCTTGAGACCGAGTCCGGCATAGAGCAGCGGGTTCATCCCACCCTGGTACCGGTGAACTCGCCGATCGCCCAGGTCGACGGAGTGTTCAACGCGGTCGCCGTCGAGGGTGATTTCCTCGGCAACCTCATGCTCGAAGGCAAGGGCGCGGGCGCCGGGCCGACCGCCTCCAGCGTCGTCGCCGACATTGTCGACATAGCCCGTGGCGTCGTCCTGCCGCCGCTCGGCCGCCCCTCAGCCCAGCTCAAACCTTACGAGCGTGCCCGCATGCGCGCCCATCAGGGCGGCTATTACGTTGCGCTCGACGTGCGCGACCGGCCCGGCGCGTTCGCCGCCATCGCCCAGCGCATGGCGGAGCAAAACATATCGCTCAAGAGTATCGTACAGCGCGGCGCTGAAATAGATGTGGATATCGATGGTGACACCGGGTCAGATAGGCCGGAAACACGACTTGTCGTCTTGATTACTCATGACACTCTGGAGAAATCTATCCGAGACGCCCTGGCCAAGATCGAAGCCGATGGCGACATTACGCAGTCACCGCGCATGATACGCATAGAACAACTATAAGCGGCATGGGCCGCAACCATAGGAAACCCCGTTAATGTCCCAAACATCCCGACCCCTGGACCGCGTTCTGGCGCTTGAGCTGGTGCGCGTGACCGAACGTGCGGCCGTCGCTGCGGCGCGCCTGCGCGGCCGAGGCGACGAGGTCGCCGCCGATCAGGCCGCGGTCGACGCCATGCGCCGTGAACTCAATGCGCTCGACATCCAGGGCACCGTGGTGATCGGTGAAGGCGAACGCGACGAGGCGCCCATGCTGTTCATCGGCGAGGAGGTCGGCAGCGGCAAGGGCCCGAAGGTCGACATCGCGCTCGATCCGCTCGAAGGCACGACCATCACCGCCAAGGCGATGCCCAACTCGCTCGCGGTCATTGCCATGGCCGAAGCCGGCAGCCTGTTGCATGCGCCCGACGTCTATATGGACAAGATCGCCATCGGCGGCGGTTACCCCGACGGGATTGTCGATCTCGACCGCAGCCCGGCGGAGAACCTGGGCGCCTTGGCCGAAGCCAAGGGCGTCGACGTCAGGGACATCACCGCCTGCATCCTGGACCGGCCGCGCCATGGCGCCCTCATCTAGGCGGTGCGTGAGGTCGGTTCGGCGATCCAGTTGATCGGTGACGGCGACATTGCCGGCGTGATCGCAACAACCGACCCGGACGACACCGGCATCGACATTTACATGGGCATCGGCGGCGCGCCGGAAGGCGTGCTGGCGGCCGCGGCATTGCGCTGTATCGGCGGCCAGATGCAGGGCCGGCTGGTCACCTCGAGCGACGACCAGAAGGCGCGCGCCCGCAAGATGGGCATCGAGGATTTCGACCGCAAATACACCATGCACGAGATGGCCTCGGGCGATGTCATCTTCGCCGCCGCCGGCGTCACCGACGGCTCGATGCTGTCGGGCGTCAAGATGTGCGGCGACGCGATCTTCACCGAAACCGTGGTCATGCGCTCCTCGACCGGCACCACCCGCTGGATCAAGGCCAAGCACAAGAACCTGTCGAAGTTCGAGTGATCGTGCCGGCACATCATGCAAAGTAACACCGTGCCCCGGATGTGATACGGGACACCTACACTGTTACCCGTCATTCCCGCGAAGGGAAGGAATTCGGCGTGGCGTCTGGAACACAACTGCCGGTTCAAGTCCGGGACACACCCTCAATACTGATGCGGGACACTCTCATACTTAATCCCAGCGTTCGCCGGATCGAAAACCGTGGATCAGGATAGCTGTTTTCTCGGCGTCGAGGCGTCCGTAACCGGGCGCAGATGGCGCGACCGTCTGAGCGATGAGCGCGCCGCGCTTGCGATCGCCCAGCGCCACGATCTGCCCGAGGTTCTGGGCCGGGTGCTGGCCGCGCGCGATGTGGCGCTCGACGATGTCGCCAAGTTCATGACGCCGACCCTGCGTGACCTGATGCCACCTGCCGCCGAAATGCGCGATCTCGACGCCGGGGCCGAGCGCATTGCCGGCGCCATCATGAAGGGCGAACGCGTCGGCATCATTGGCGACTACGATGTCGACGGCATTTCGTCGGCCGCCCTGTTCCGTCTGTTCTTCCGCCATCTCGACCGCGAGCCGGTGGTCCATATCCCGCACCGGCTAGACGAGGGTTACGGGCCCAACCGGGCAACGCTCGACCGCTTCAAGGCGGACGGCGTCACTCTGGCGGTCACCGTCGATTGCGGCATCACCGCGCATGATCCGCTCGACCACGCCCATGATCTCGGCATCGACGTGGTGGTGG
>JBPCWF010000248.1:0-7225 GCA_051009775.1 Hyphomicrobiales bacterium
TGATCGGACATGCCGGTTCTCCCTGTCGCGCGCCTGTTCAGCGCGCGCCCTTTTCGCGGTAATGGGCTTCGATGCGCGCCTGGATCATTTCCAGGATCATGGTCAGGACCCAGTAGATCATGGCCGCGGTGATCAGCATTTCCATGTGCTTGTATTCCTTCTGCCCCAGCGTGCGGGCGAGGAACATGAGCTCCCAGACGCCGATCACCGACACGAGCGAGCTGTCTTTCAGCATGGCGATGAACTGATTGCCGGTCGGCGGGATGATGACCGGAACCGCCTGGGGCAGGATGACCCGACGCATGGTGAGGCCGAACTTGAAGCCCATAGCGCGGGACGCCTCCCACTGTCCCCTGGGAATGCTTTCAATGCCGGCGCGGAAGATCTCGGTCATATAGGCGCCGTAGCACAGCGACAGCGCGATGACGCCCGCGGGCACCGCGGTGATGACGTAGCCGAGCTGCGGCAGGCCGAGATAGATCAGGTAGACCTGGAGGATCAGAGGCAGGCCGCGGAACAGGGACGTGTAGAAGCTTGCGATGGCAAAGGCGAAACCGTTGCTGGACAGTTTGGCGATAGCGCCGATGATCGCGATCACCGATGCAATGGCGATGGAAATCGCCGACACGTAGAGCGTGGTGAACAGCCCCCTGGTGATCATGAAGCCGATCTTGCGCTGTATGAATTCCAGGCTGAGATTGAAGTTGTAGAAGAACGCCAGAAACAGGATCAGAAGTTCCAGCCAGACCACAAGGATCTGGATCCGCAGCGGCATGAAGCCGATCGCCACAAGATTGAGCACGAACAGCATGGCCAGCACGAGCGCAACCGCGAACCGGCCATGGAGACCGCTGGTCTTGGGGTCTCCGATGACCGGTTCGAGGAAAAGCCCGAACATGGAGTCGGTAAGGTTGAACGCGAAGAACAGTGCAAACGTGATCGCGAAGACCAGAGCGATGAAGCGTGGCTTGTGAACCAGCTTGTCTTCGACGACTGTGTCGGCATACATCTCGGTGCCCAGCCTTGCCTGTTAGCGCTGCGGTGGCCCGATTAGTTGGTCGCGACGGACGTCTTGGAGTAATCGGTGCCGTACCACTTCTCGGAGAGTTTCGAGAGCGTGCCGTCATCGTGCATGGCCTTTACCATTTCGGCCAGCTTGTCGTTGAACTCCTGATCGCCCTTGTCGATCGCAACCGAAAGCGGCTCGTAGAAGGCAGGCGTCCCGACGATGCGCAGGGGATAGCCGTTCTTGATCGCGTTCTCGATCGCGGGCAGGGCGTCGATCATGCCGTCGAGGCGCACGCCGTCACCGAGCCTCAGATCGTCCATCAGTGCGGCCGCGTCCTTCATGGAAACGATTTCGCCTGGCTTGACGTCATAATTGAACGCCGGTGCGCCGACGGCATCGATCACCAGATCGCCCTGCAGGTACTGCTCGAACGTACATGCGGTGCAGGCGCCTAGTTTCTTGCCGTTGAGGTCGGTCTTGTCCTGATATTTGGAGTCCTTGTGCACGGCGAAGCTGGCGGGTGTGTAGTAGTAGATGCCCGGGAAGCTCAGCACTTCCGCGCGCGCCTTGGTCGGTGTCATCGAACCGACCGAGATGTCCCACCGGCCGTGCCACTTGCCCGACGTAATGACCGACCAGTCCGGGGTCACGAACTCGACTTTGGCGCCGAAACGCTTGGCGATTTCCTTGGCGACGTCGACGTCGAAGCCGTCCATTTCGTTCTTGTCGTTGAGGAACGACTGCGGCGCCCAGTTTGCGTCGGTCGCCACTTTCAGGACCTTGGACGACATCACGCGATCGAGTGCTTCACCGGCCTGCGAAACCGCCGGAATGACGAGAAGCATTGCCGCGGCCATGCCAGCCACGATCATTTTATATGTTTTCATGGTAATACCTCCCTTGATAGGTGGCGCTATCTTTGACGGAAATGGAAACGGTTACAAGGGGCAGGGGCGGCAGTGGCGAGATGAGGTCGGGACATTCGGTGCAAGCGGTTAATGGCGCCCGCCGAACGCCTCGTGCGGCGGTGTGGCGGGATCGGGCCCGGCCTTGCCATGGCGGCCGGAATCGGTGTGAAACAGTGTGGGCTGCCGACGGGGTGCGTCAAAATACCGACATTTCGTTCGCCGCCACGTCCCTGTGTGTGCTATTCCGGCGCGCAATTGCGCTTCAAACCCGACCCGACCTATGCCGCCATGGAGCGATATGGCGCAGTTTGACCCAACATGGCGATCCACGGCTGACCAGATGATTCCTCGCGCTTTCGGACTTGAGCGCCTAGGTCTCCTGTGCCTCAAGGTGCCAAAGATCAGCTTGGCGATCCTGGCCGCGCTCACGGCGTTTGCGCTCTACGGCATGTTGCAGGTCGACTATGACGACGATCTGCGCAACCTGCTGCGCTCGGACCGAGAGGTGCCGCGCACCTATGACCGGTTTCTGGAGCGCTTTCCGGCGCTCGAAAACCAGGTCTTCCTGCTGGTCGAAGGCGATACGCTGATCGACAAGGCCAGGCTCGAGGCGGTGCGCACCCTGCATCTGGACCTGCAGTTCGTCGACGGGGTGACCGGGGTGCTGTCGATCTTCACCGCGCGCCACGCGCCGGATGCCTCGGGCGATCTCAGGCCCGTACTGCCGGATCAGCTGCCCGACGGCGCGGCGCTGGAGAAGCTGGTCGACGATGCGCGCGATCACCCGCTGCTCGCCGACAAGATGCTGTCCAGGGACGGCGGCGCCACCCTGCTGGTGGTCAATCTTGAAGCGGGACTGCGCGAATTCGATCAGTTCAAGCAGTTATTCTCCGAGATCGACACCCTGGCGGGCGAGGTGATGGGCGGCATGGGGCTGACCGTGACGCCGACCGGGGAACCGGCGATCCGGTACGAGATCCTGACCATCATCCGGAACGACATGCGCATGCTCAACCTGGTCGGCGCGCTTATCGCGGTCCTGGTTTGCGCCCTGTTCTTCCGCAGGCCGGTGCTGATCTTGCTGGCGAGTTTCGCGCCGATGGTCGGTGTCGTCTGGACCATCGGCGGGTTCGGCCTGTTGGGCCAGAAAATCACCGCCATGTCCAATATCCTGCCGACGCTGGTGCTGGTGATCGGGTTTTCCGACGCCCTGCACATGGTGTTTTCCATCAGACGGCTCATGCAGGAAGGCAAGTCGCCGAGGGAAGCGGCCGAAACCTCGATCCGCGAGGTCGGGCCGGCCTGCGCCATGACGTCGATAACGACCATGATCGCGCTCGGTTCGCTGGCGTTCAGCGAGTCGGTGGTGGTCCAGCAGTTCGGCATCGGCGGAGCGGTCGCGGTGCTGATCGCCTTCATCGTCATCGTCGTGCTGATCCCGGCGATGGCGGTTGTGCTTCTGCCCTACACGAAATCGGCCAAGCAACCGTCGACCGGCGGCCTCCTGACCAAGATCGCCGGCGACAACAGCATCCGGGCTTGGCGCATGGTGGAGCGCCGGCCGGTTCTTGTGTCGATCACCGGTGCGGTGCTTCTGGCGATCACCGGTACCGCCTATTTTCAGCTCGAGCCGGCCTATAATTACCGCGAGTACCTGTCGCCGCAGAGCCCGGCCAACCAGGCGATCGACCGGGTCAACGAGAAGCTCGGCGGCGCCGACGTAATCTTCGTCATGATCGAGCGGGCATCGCAGGACGCAAAAGCGCATTCCGCCGATGTCATCGAGGCGGTGCACAATGTCACCGACAGCCAGCCGGACGTCGACAACGTGACCTCGCTCGCAAGCATCAGGCGCTGGCTGAAAAGGCCGGTGCCGGCCGACGCCCGCGACAACTCGGACATTCTGGAGAAAATGCCCGAGCACTATGCGGAGCGTATCGCCTCGCCGGAGCGCGACGCCTGGATCGTTTCGGGCTATGTCCCGGCGGCGCCGGCGCCGGCCACGCTCGCCCGTTTGCGCAAGCTCGACGCCGAGCTTGAGACCGTTCGCGCCGAACATCCGGGCTACCGGGTCGGTATCACCGGAGTGATCGCCCTTGCCGCCTATGAAAGCGGCCAAATGATCGAGGGCTTGAAGCGCAGCCTGACCGCCGCCATATTCATAATTGTCGTCATCATCGGCATCACGGCCCGTTCGGTGACTTTGGCGGGGCTTTCCGTTGTTCCAAACCTTTTGTCGCTGAGTGTTGTGGCGGCGGCACTTTATGCGTTGGGCTTCGGATTCCAGTTCACCAGTGTCATCGCGTTAACGGTCGCTTTTGGAATTGCAGTAGATAATACGGTACATTTCCTTAATCGCTACCAGCTAGAACGCCGGAACAGCGATCCCAGAGAGGCTTTGGCAGCAACGATGGCGAAAGTGGGACCAGTGCTGATCGCGGCCACCGCGGTGCTGATTTTCGGCATCGGGGTGACGCAATTGAGCGTTCTGCCCATGGTCCAGTTGTTCGGACGGCTGTGCATCGTCATTCTGTGCGCCGCTCTGTTCGCCACGCTTATGCTGCTGCCGGCCCTGATCCTGAACACGGCGCAACACCTGCGAAAGATATAACAATGACCAGAACAACAAGAACCGGCGTCCGGAGCGGCGTCGCGCATCGCAGCCTTGCGTGTCTTGCACTTTGTGCCGCGGTCTCGCTGGCATCGGCATATCCGACCGGTCCCGCATATGCCGGTCCCGCCGACGATGCCTTCCTGAAGAGCCTGGCGGGAGAATGGAAAGGCAAGGGCAAGCTCAAACCGACCGTCACGGCAAAGGTTGAGCGCGTCAGCTGCCGGATGAACTCGACCTGGGACGGCGGCAGCAATTCGCTGTCGATCAAGATGACCTGCCGTGGGGTCGATATCGATTTCTCCTCATCCGGATTCCTGCGCACGCTCAAGCGCAACAACGTGGTCGAAGGCCGCTGGACCGGCACCGCCGGCGTCGGCCGCACGAGTGTGCTGGGCAAACGCAACGGCAACACCCTCAACCTGACCCTGACAAACCACGACGCCAAGAGCGGCAAATCGATCAGCGGCTCGGTGTCCATGCAGCTGTCGGGCGGCGGCCACGCATTGTCCAACACGGTGCACGGCAAGGACCGGGACAGCGGCAAGAACTTCCGCATACTCAGCCTGTCGATGAAGAAGTAGGCCCGCTCGCGGGCGGTTTCGGCTTACTGCAGCCGCGCCTTTTTCCGGCCCGACAGGACGAACGACAGGCCGGCAAGGAACGCGCAGGCGGCGATGCCGATCGTGTTGCTGCGGGTGCCGAAGCTCGGCACCAGGTAGAACGTGGTGAACAGGACGCCGAAAATGCTGCCCAGGGTCGAGATGCCGTAGATCCGGCCCGAGACGCGGCCCGAGTTGTGCGGGTCGACCAGCACGAGGCGGATTGCGAAGGGCGAGTAGAAGCCCAGCACCATCAACGGCACGAACAGGATCAGCATGGCCGCGGCCATCGCGCCGAGGCGGGCATCCGCGATGGCATCGAAGATCGGCACGAACGCGGCCTCCGCTATTGCCGGCACGGCCATCAGATAGAACGACGCCGCTATGATGCAGGCGCCGAGCAGGGCCGGACTGGGCCGCCTGTCGCCGAGCCAGCCGCCGATGAAGTAACCGATCGCGAGCGCGGCGAGCACGCTTGAGATCAGGGCCGCCCAGGTATAGATGCCGCTGCCGAAATAGGGATTGAGATAGCGGCTGCCGAGCATTTCAAACGACATGATGACTGCGCCGCTCACGAAGGCGTTGACGTAAACCAGGGCCAGAAGAGCATTGCTGCGCCCGGGCATGCCCGTCTGTGCGTTCCGGTCCGGCTGGGGCGGTGTGATCGAGGGCATTGCGTCTGACACGTGGGTGCTGTCCTTTTGCTGCGGGCCGGTGTCTCCATAGCAACTCTGATGGTCTCCGGCGAGTGCGATGATGTAGATGGCGCTTCCATCACCGATTGGCGTACGGCATATTGGCTGTCAGGCAGATGGAGTACCGGCGGGCGCCAGAAGTTTTCCGTGCAGCGGAAAGAAGCGAAGGGTCGTTATGGTTCAGTTGTCGCTCGAAGAGAAGCGGGACATATTGAAGAACCACTTTCTTCTTTGTCACCTGCGCGATTGGGACCTTGAAAGGCTCGCGCGGCACTCGCGGATCGCCGAGATTCCGGCCGGCGAGACCATATTCCGCAAGTACGATGCCGGCGACACCATGATCGTCGTGATCTCGGGCCGTGTCGTCATCTGCTCCCATTCGGTCGATGGCCGGGAGGTGGTGTTCAACATCATCAATGCGGGCGAGGTGTTCGGCGAGATCGCCTTTCTGGACGGCCGCGAGCGCACGGCGGACGCGCGCGTGCTCGAAGACGTCACCTGCCTGGTGCTCGACCGCAGGCATTTCCTGCCCTTTCTGGAAGAGAACCCGAAAGTGGTGATCGAGCTGATGACGGTTCTGTGCGAGCGGGTCCGCAGCACCACCGTTCATATCGAGGACACGGCGTTCCTGGAGTTCCGCACGCGGCTGGCCAAGAAGCTCCTGGCCTTCGCCGAGCATTACGGCACGGCGGTGGCGCAGGGCTCGCGCATCGAGCTCTCCCTGAGCCAGACCGATCTCGGCGCCATGCTCAATGCGACCCGCGAGAGCGTCAACCGGCAGCTGCGCAGCTGGGTCAAGAAAGGGCTGATCGAAATCGACAAGGGCTCGATCACACTGTTGGAGCCGGAGCGGATCGAGGACATTGCGGACGCGATCGAATAGCCGGAGCGCACCTGCCGCCCGGTGTCGGCCTGAGCTTCAACCCGGTCGGTGACCTTGTCTCTGCCCCGCCTTATCTGCATCGCCATTCTGTCCGCCGCCGCCGTGCTTGCCGGCCGGGAGGCCGGTGGTCTGGAAGCGCTTGAGCTTGCCGCCTATGACCAGGGGGTGCGCTGGCGCGCGGGCAGTGCGGATCCGTCCGTGCATGTGGCCGTCATCGCCATCGACGATACCGACCTTACGTCGTGGGGCTGGCCAGTTCCGGACCGGATCATGGACAGTCTGATCGGCAAGCTCCTGGCCATGGGCGTGTCCGTGGTCTGCGTGGACATTTACCGCGACCGGCCGGTGCCGCCCGGAAATGCCGCGCTCAAGAGCCGGTTGCGTGACGAGGCGCGGGTGGTCGGCGCGTTGAAATATCCGGACGCCGGCGATGCCGGCATTGCCGCGCCGCCATCGATCACCGACCCGGCGCGCCGCGGCTTCACAGATGTTGCGCCCGATCCGGATGGAACCATCC
>JBPCWF010000249.1:0-3644 GCA_051009775.1 Hyphomicrobiales bacterium
CGCATGGCGCCGCCCAATTGCTGTTTGATCATCCATGCGCGTTCGATGAATTCATTCGACCCGGCCAGCACCGCTCCCACCGGCGCACCCAGGCCCTTGCTGAAATCGATCCAGCATGAATCATAGCCCCTGACCCACTTACCGGCTGATATGCCGCTTTTGATCACAGCATTCATCAGGCGTGCGCCGTCCATATGAGTGGCCAAACCCGCATCCCTTGCGGTAGCCGACACGGCCGTTATCTGATCCAGCGGCCAAACATATCCACCGGCCATGTTGGCGGTCTGTTCAACACAAAGCAGACGGCTGCGCGGCAGGTAACGCGATACCGGTCTGATTGCGGCCTTAACCTGATCCGGACTGAAGGTTCCATTGTGGCCATCGAGCGCATGAATCATCGCCCCGCTGTAAGCGGCTGGAGCACCTCCTTCGAAGTTGATGATGTGACAGGTGCGTTCGCAGATCACCTCTTCACCGGGGGAGATGTGCACTCTGATTGCAATCTCGTTGCACATGGTGCCCGAAGGAAGAAAGACGGCTGCATCCTTGCCCAGTAGTTTGGCCACCCGCCCACAGAGTTCTATTGTGGTCGGGTCCTCGAACTTTTGTTCATCGCCAACCTCGGCCGTCAACACCACTTGTCGCATTGCCGGTGTAGGCTTCGTTTTCGTGTCGGAATAGAAATCGTGCATCGGGTTGCCGGCTCACAAAGCGTAGGGTCGATGCGGATTCACCGCTAAGTCTAAAGCATGTCTCCCGAAATTGGGCACCGTTTTCGGGAGACGTACGCCAGGGTCGATTGGTCCTAGTCCGATGCGCTGGGCCGCACCACAGTCACGGGGCGCCGGCCCATGACCTTGGTCTCACTGCCATTGAGGTCGCGGATCTCGTAAGTACCCGGTTCGCTCGGCGCCCGCAGTTTGACCGGATTTCCCGTCTTCACGTAGACGTAGGAAAGATACTGCCCCGCCGGCGTGCCGGGTTTGGCGATATCGACCCAATCCGGAGCCTCGCCGGGGCCCGTCCATGCGATCTCGAACGTCGTTCCCGCGGGAACCTCGTCCAGGGCTGTCAGGCTCACCCCGCCAGACACCACGGTCAGCGTTCGCCGGCCCATGATCTTGGTCTCACTGCCGTTGAGATAACGGATCTCGTAGGTACCCGGTTCGCTCGGCGCCCGCATCTTGACCGGATTTCCCGTCTTCACGTAGACGTAGGAAAGATACTGCCCCGCCGGCGTGCCGGGTTTGGCAATGTCGACCCAATCCGGAGCCTCGCCGGGCCCCGTCCACGCGATCTCGAACGTCATTCCCGCAGGCACCTCGTCCAGGGCTGTCAGGAAAGCTGTTGGGAGTGGTTCTCCCACTTCAATTCGTCTTTGCGCCAGCAGTTTCTTGAGTTCCCCTGAGTAATATCTAAGTTCGTACACGCCCTTTTCGATGGGTGCGCGCATCGTCACCGGCGATCCCTCGCTCGCGTCCACTGATTGAACGAAACTGCTGCCCGGCACGGATCCGGGCCGGGCAAGCTGGATTTTGTCGCCAGGCGCTCCCGGGCCGGTCCAGTTGACCTGAAACTCTTCGCTCGCCGGCACGGTGTCACCGGCGGCGACGGTTGCTTTTGGCAACTCTGCAGCCAGTTCGACCGATATGCTCTCTGATCTGTTGTCGCCGATTTCGTAGCGCCCGTCGCTCTTGTACGGTCCCGCTTCAACCCTCACCTGGTAGGAACCGTTGGGGATTTCCGGAATTTCCAGGCGCGCGGTCTCGGTCGTCCTCTCGATTTGAACTTCGCCACCCCTCACCGTCCAATGTACCGGGCCCGGAACCTCGCGTCCGTCCGTTCCGCTGATTGCCACCAACGTCAATGGCTTGAGGGCGATAACCTGCTCGAACGCAACAGACAATCCGTCCGCGTCGTCGGCGGCAACAAAGAGACCGCCGGTATTCTCCGCTATACAGCGCAGTTGGCGCTGTTCTTCGCCCTTGGCAATATCGAACCCAATTACATGGGCAGTGAAGTTTACGCCGTCTCTCTCAAGTTCCGAGGCGATGGCGCAAGGATCGAGATTACAGGTCTCCAAACCATCGCTCAGGAGAATGACGGTCGCCTTGTCTTCGGTATAACGCAGCTCTTCTGCTGCCTTTCTGACGGCGGCAGTCAGTGGTGTCTTACCCGTGGGCCGGATTCCGTCGATCGTACTGGTAAAGCGCCCGACATTGATTGGGCCCGACGGGATCAAGGTCTCGATGTCCGCACAGTCGCCCTTGCGCCGATGCCCGTAGACAATCAAGCCAACTTCCAAATCGAGAGCTTTCCATTCCTCGATGGAGCGTTTGAGCACCCCGCGCGCTATGTTTATCTTCGAGTTGCCTTCAATCTGTCCCCACATGGAGCCGGAGGCATCGAATACAACGATCACTTTTTCCCCTGCGGAGCCCGATGAAACGCCGGACAAGAACAAAAAGACTGTCAACAGGATCCAGCCCGTTTGGCGTGCAGTCCTTAAAGACTTACAGGTCATCTTGATCTCTCATTCCGCCCCGGTTCATCGAAGTGCCCAAGCAGGTGCTTCTTGCCGCCGAATGCGCCAACTGTAGTCCAAAGCCTCATGAGCCTCAACTTGGCGCACATAGCCGTCAGAGTCCCCGAACGGAAGTGAGCGGCGCACCGCACACCCAGACAAAGACGCACAACCGCCGGCGTGCGCCTTCACGTCTTTAATGCATGCGCGGCGACCTTCTTCATGACGCTCGGCAGGGCTTCGGCATGGAGATCGCGGCGCGGCACGAAGCGGCCACCGGGCGACGCCGCGCCGGCCGGCACCGGGTCCGCCGCCCAGACCTCGAGCTCCAGATGGAAATGCGTGAAGGTGTGGCGCACGATGCCGGGCAGTCTGGTCCAGCGGGCGGCAACCGGCGCCTGCGCCGCCGGATCGCCCGGCACGCCGTCCGCCGACCACTCGGTCGACGGGATTTCGCTCATGCCGCCGAGCAGTCCCCTGTCCGGCCGGGTGCGGACCAGCACGGCGCCGTCGGTGCGCTCGACCCAGAAGGCGATACCGTAGCGCGTCGGTTTGGCCGCCTTGGCGCGTTTGTAAGGCAGCACATCCTGCAGGCCTGCCGCGCGCCCGCGGCACATGGCGCTCAACGGGCAGATCAGGCAGTTGGCCTTGCGCGGCGCACACACGGTGGCGCCCAGGTCCATCATCGCCTGGGCGTAGTCGCCGGCGCGTTCGCCCGGCACCAGGCTCTGTGCGATCGCGGCGATCTCGGGCTTGGCGTCCGGCAGCGGCGTCTCAAGCGCGAACAGCCGGGCGATCACCCGCTCCACATTGCCGTCGACCGCGGCTTCGCGCCGGTCGAAAGCGATCGCCGCGATGGCCGCGGCGGTATAGGGGCCTATGCCGGGCAGGTCCGCAAGCTCCGCCCTGGCGTCGGGAAACCTGCCGCCATGGCGCTCGGCAACGATCACAGCGCATTTGTGCAGATTGCGCGCGCGGGCGTAATAGCCAAGGCCCGCCCAGGCCTTGAGCACATCCTCCCGGTCGGCCGCGGCAAGTTCCAAGACCGTCGGCCAGACGGCCAGGAACGTCTCGAAATAGGGTTTGACCGCCGCCACGGTGGTCTGCTGCAGCATGATCT
>JBPCWF010000250.1:0-2858 GCA_051009775.1 Hyphomicrobiales bacterium
GAACAGGGCACCGTGATGGCCGACAAAGTGGTGATCGCCTCGGGCATGTGGTCACGCGATGTGGGGGCGCAGATCGGCGTGCATATTCCGCTGCACGCGGCTGAACATTTCTACGTGGTCACCGAGCCGATTGCAGAACTGCCGGGCAACATGCCGGTGGTGCGCGTCCCGGATGAATATGCCTACTACAAGGAAGATGCCGGCAAGCTGCTGCTCGGCGCGTTCGAGCCGAACGCCAAGCCGTGGGGCATGGACGGGATCCCTGAGGATTTCAGCTTCGACAGCCTGCCGGACGATTTCGATCACTTCGAGCCGGTGCTCGAAGCCGCGATCAACCGGGTTCCGGCATTGGAAAGCGCGGGCATCCAGCTGTTCTTCTGCGGGCCGGAGAGCTTTACCTCCGACGTGCGCTACTGCATCGGCGAGACGCCGGAGGTGCGCAACCTGTTTGCCGCCTGCGGGCTCAACTCGATCGGCATCCAGTCGTCGGGCGGCATCGGCAAGGTGATCTCCGAATGGATCCGCGACGGCCATCCGCCGATGGATGTGGCCGACGTCGACATCCGCCGCATCATGCCGTTCCAGTCCAACCGCAAGTACCTTGCAGACCGGATCTCGGAGTCGCTCGGGCTGCTCTACGCCATGCACTGGCCCTACCGGCACTACGAGACTGCACGCGGCGTCCGGCGCTCGCCGTTCCATGACCGGCTGGTCGCGGCACGGGCCTGCATGGGCGAGACCGCGGGCTGGGAGCGGCCCATGTGGTATGCGCCGGAGGGCATGGAACCCAAATATGAGTATTCCTATCATCGCCAGAACTGGTTCGACCATTGCGGCGCCGAGTGCGAGGCGGTGCGCGACCGGGTTGGGCTGTTCGACCAGTCGAGCTTCCCGAAATATCTGGTTCAGGGCAAGGATGCCTGCGCCGTGCTCAACCGCGTCTCGGCCAATGACGTGGATGTGGAGCCTGGGCGTATCGTCTACACGCAGTGGCTCAACGAGCGCGGCGGCATCGAGGCCGACCTCACCGTGACGCGGCTCGGCGAGGCCGCGTTCATGGTGGTCACCGCCGGCGGCGCGCAGACCCGGGATCTCGCCTGGCTCCGGCGCCACATCCCGGACGATGCCCATTGCTTCGTCACCGACGTCACGTCAGGCCTGCCCATGCTCGGCCTGATGGGCCCGGACAGCAGGGCCCTGCTCTCGTCGGTCGCCCGCGGAGATTTCTCCAACGAAGCATTCCCGTTCGGCACCTCGCGCGAAATCGAGATCGGTTACGCCATGGCCCGGGCGAGCCGCGTCACCTATGTCGGCGAGCTCGGCTGGGAACTCTACGTCCAGGCGGAGTTCGCGCAGCACGTGTTCGACGTGCTCACCGAAGCCGGCGCCGACCACGGCCTGACGCTCGCCGGCTATCAGGCCATGAACGCCTGCCGCATGGAGAAAGGCTACCGCCACTGGGGGCATGATATTGCCGACGAGGACACGCCGATAGAGGCCGGCCTCGGCTTCGCGGTCGCTTATGACAAGCCGAACGGTTTCATCGGCCGCGACGCGATCCTGAAACAGAAGGACCAGGGCACGCCGACCAAACGCATGGTGGCGATCTGCCTGGACGATGACAGCGCGGACGCGCCGATGATGTATCACGAGGAGCCGATCTACCGGAACGGCGAACTGGCCGGAGCCACAACCAGCGGCTCATGGGGCCACAGGCTCGGCAAGTCCCTGGCACTCGGCTACATCCATCACGATGGCGGCGTCACGAAGGACTTCGTCGATGAAGGCAGTTACGAAGTCGAGATCGCCTGGGAACGTTACCCGGCTAAAGCCCAGCTGCGCCCGTTCTACGATCCCCGAAGCGAGCGGGTTAAGGCGTAACCATATCCTCCTTCATTCCCGCGCAGGCGGGAATCCAGGAACGGCACTGGCTCTCATCACGCCAACCAAAGTCGAAAAATGAGCGCGGAGCGTCATTTCACGCTCCGCGCACCTCACTTCGTTCGCCTGGATTCCCGCCTGCGCGGGAATGACGATAATGGTATTGTGTGCCGTCCTAATCCAGTTCAGGGATACGCAGCACCTGGCCGGGATAGATCTTGTCCGGATGGGTCAACATCGGCTTGTTGGCCTCGAAGATCGCATTGTACTTCGAGCCGTTGCCGTATTGCGCCTTGGCGACGGCCCAGAGCGTGTCGCCCTTTTCGACCGTATGGAACACCGGGTCCTTGGCATCGGGCACGTCGACTTCGGTCTCGACCTGCGAAATGCCCAGGGTGTTGCCGACGGCTATGACCGCCTTTTCGAACACGCTCTGGTCATCGACCTGCCCCTTGATGATGGCCTTGTCGCCCTGGACCTCGACCGTGACATTGTCCGTACCGAGATTGTGCGAGTCCAATTCCTTTTTCAGGTCTTCCGCGCTCGGCGGCTCTTCGTCGCCGCCAATGCCAAGCGCCTTGCCCGCTTCCTTTATGAAGTCGAAAAGTCCCATTGCGTTACGCCTCCTCCCAAGAATGCAAACCTGTTTGAGTGCCAATCACCCCCCACCCAGATACATCAATCGCATGGGCCGCGCACGCGGATTCTTGTTGCCCGGATGGAGCGTTTGTCATTTATACTGTTTACCCAAGAGGCAAGAAAAGCAAACAGCAGATTGGGGGCGCCGATGTAACGGCATGCCCAACACAGGAGGTGTTCAATGACATTGCAACTAGGTGACGTGGTTCCGGATTTCACTGCCGAAACCACCGAGGGAACCATCAGTTTCCATGACTGGATCGGCGACAGCTGGTGCGTTCTGTTTTCGCACCCGAAGGACTTTACGCCGGTCTGCACGACCGAACTCGGCTACATGG
>JBPCWF010000251.1:0-2684 GCA_051009775.1 Hyphomicrobiales bacterium
GCGTGATAGCGCGCGCCGGTCAGCTCGACCAGGCGGATGTCGCGTTCCAGCATCATGACTTCGGCCGCGGACGGTATGCCTGACAGCCCGAGCCGCATCGACACCTCGCCCTCGTTCATGACGCCGCCTTCGGCGAGGTCCGGCTCTTCGGTGTGCTGGACGACGAGCACGTCGCAGTCGCGGGCATAGGCCATCGCCCGGCGCAGCACACGGGCGTTTGCGACGCAATTGCGCCCATCCGTTACCGCGACGGCGCCCGCTTCCTTGAGCAGGCCGAACTCGGTCATCTCTTCGCCGCGCAGCCCCTTGGTGAGGGCCGCCATGGGGTGGACGCGGACCAGCGCCGTGTCGCGGGCGCGCCGTCTGATGAAGTCGACCAGCGCGATGTCGTCGATCACCGGTTCGGTGTCGGGCATGCAGCAGAAGGTCGTGACCCCGCCGGCCGCGGCAGTTTCGGATGCCGAGGCCAGGGTTTCGCGGTGTTCGTGGCCGGGCTCCCCAGTGAACACCCGCATGTCGACCAGGCCGGGGATCACGAGCTTGCCGCCGCAATCGATCGTGTTGGCCTGGCCGGCGCCGGCATCTGCAGTGATGTGGCTGCCGATATTTGCAATCGTCCCGTCCTCGACCAGGATGCCGCCGGTCTTGTCGCGCCCGGCGGCGGGGTCGAGCAGGCGCGCATTGTGCAGCACCATGCGTTGCCCGGCCGCGGGCTGCGTCAGGGTCGGGGTCATGGCGCGTTGCCCCCGCCCGGCAGGTTGCGGGCAAGCGCGTCGAGCACCGCCATGCGCACCGCGACACCCATTTCGACCTGCTCGTGGATCACGCTCCGAAGCCCGTCGGCGACCAGGCTGTCGATCTCGATGCCCCGGTTCATGGGGCCTGGATGCATGACCAGGGCATCGGGCTTGGCGCGGGCGAGCTTTTCCTCGTCGAGCCCGAACATGTGGAAATATTCGCGGGTCGAGGGCACGAAGGAGCCGTTCATGCGTTCAAGCTGCAGGCGCAGCATCATGACGATGTCGCAATCCTCGAGCCCGTCGGCCATGTTGGTGAAGACCTCGACGCCCAGGCGGTCGACGGCGGACGGCAGAAGCGTCGAGGGCGCGATGATCCGGACCCGGGCGCCCATCGCCTGGAGCAGCAGGATGTTCGAGCGCGCGACCCTGGAATGCAGGATGTCGCCGCAGATCGCCACGATCAACCCTTCGAGCCGGCCCTTGCGGCGGCGGATGGTGAGCGCGTCGAGCAGCGCCTGGGTCGGGTGTTCGTGGCTGCCGTCGCCGGCATTGACCACCGCGCAATTGACTTTCTGGGACAGGAGTTCGACCGCGCCCGCCGCATGATGGCGCACGATCAGGAGATCCGGGTGCATGGCGTTGAGCGTCATCGCCGTGTCCAGCACCGTCTCGCCCTTCTTGATCGACGAGCTCTTGACCGACATGTTCATGACGTCGGCGCCGAGGCGCTTGCCGGCCAGCTCGAACGAGCTCTGGGTCCGGGTCGAGGCCTCGAAGAAGAGGTTGATCTGGGTGCGCCCGCGCAGCAGGGACTGCTTCTTCTCGATCTCCCGGTTCAGTTCGACATACCTGTCGGCGAGATCGAGTAAGGCGCTGATATCTTGCGGGGAAAGCACGTCGATCCCCAACAGGTGCTGGTGCGGGAAGATCGGTGCGCTGGGTCGGCTTTCGGCGTTCATTGAAAGCGACTGTATAGGCCGCACTCCGGGTATCGGCAAGCGCGCGATCACGCCATTTGCGCGAACCCGGCAATATCCTGTGGAGAAGATTAACGGGCGGGCGGGGAAGCGGTTCTGGTACCCCTGGGGCCCGTCATGTAAGAAGGCGTCGATACCATCAGTTCGCGGGAGCCGTCGCCATGGCCGATATCGAGCGCTTCAAACTCAAGGATTTCTTCTATACGCCCCAGGCCGCGGCCGCCGACTACAACATGAGCAAGTCGTTCGCCGAGCCCATGGAGATCGGCGAATTGCTGGCCTTCGAGCCCGAGGCGCAGGAGCGTCTGAACGCGCTCGCGCTCGGCTATACCGGCCTGGACGGATCGGCGCCACTCAAGCAGGGGATCGCCGGCCGCTATCCGGGGCTTGGACCGGACGACGTGCTCGCCACATCGGGCCTCGACGATACGCTGTCGCTCCTAGCGCTGAGCCTGATCGAGCCCGGGGACCGCGTCATCGTGCAGACGCCGGCCTACCAGACCTATCTGACGGTTCCCGCCTGGCGCGGTGCCGAGGTGGTGGAATGGCGCGCGGGGCCTGAGAACGCTTGGCTGCCGGATCTCGACGAGCTCGCAGCGCTTCTGGAGACGCCGGCCCGCTGGGTCATGATCAACTTCCCCAACAACCCGACCGGCGTGATGCCGGACGAGGCCTATTTCCAGGCATTGCTGGACATTGTGGGCTGCACCGAAACGCTCCTGATCTCCGATGAGATCTATGCCGGCCTGCCGCCCGCCGACCCGCCCTTCGTGCCGCTGTGCTGCCGGTACGACCGGGCCTTGTCGCTGCACAGCGTGTCGAAGACCTTAGGCATTCCCGGCCTGCGCATCGGCTGGATCGCAACCAGGCACAAGCCGGTTCTCGACCGGCTCAAGGAGATCAGGCTGCACTTCAACAGCTTCGTCAGCGCGCCGAGCGAGTTTCTGGGCGCGCTGGCGCTGCGCCA
>JBPCWF010000252.1:0-2598 GCA_051009775.1 Hyphomicrobiales bacterium
CCACCGTCACGGCGAAACGGGCGTTGGCCTGAGTGTATTCATGGCCGCAATAGATCACCGTGTCCGCCGGCAGGGCGCTCAGCTTCTCAAGCGAGGTCCACATCTGCTCCATGGTGCCTTCGAAAACGCGGCCGCAGCCGAGCGCGAACAGGGTGTCGCCGACAAAGGCGACGCGGTCTGCGGCGAAGTGGTAGGCGATGTGGCCGAGCGTGTGCCCGGGGGTCTCGATGATGTCGGCGGTGTGCGACCCGAACTCATAGCTGTCGCCGTCGCCGATGGAGATATCGAGCCCCGGGATCTTGGCCGCTTCCGGCCACGGCCCGACGACCACGCAGCCGAACTTGGACTTGAGATCCTCGTTATAGCCGGTGTGGTCGAAATGGTGATGGGTGTTGAGGATATGGGTGAGCGTCCAGCCTTTTTCGGCGAGCGCCGCCTCGATCGCGCCGCCGTCGGGCGTGTCGATGGTCGCGGTTATATTGTCGCCGGCGTCGTGGATCAGGACACCGTAATTGTCACTCAGGCAGGGGAACTGATGGATTTCGAGCTCGGCCATGGCCGCAAAGGTCCTTTGGTCTGGTTCTGGTTCGTCCCTGTCATCGCATATGTGCCGCCGGGGCGTCCAGCCGGTACTGGTCCAGCGTACATGCATCCAGTAGAGTCCGGCCCATGGACGTGATCGAACTGCAGGAATTCTATGCCGATGCGCTCGGACTGGTGGCGCGCCGGATGATCGCGCACCGGATCAGAGCGCGGGTCAACAACCTCAAGGGGCGCACCGTCGTCGGGCTCGGCTATGCAACGCCTTATCTCGAAGGCTGGCGCGACGAGGTGGAGACCGTGCTCGGCTTCATGCCGGCGCGCCAGGGGGTTGCCCGCTGGCCGCGCAACAGCCCCAATGTCGCGGCACTCGTGGACGACGGTGAGCTGCCCCTGCCCGACGGCTGCATCGACATCGTGCTGATCGTCCACGGGCTCGAATTCACCGAGAACCTGGCGGAAAGCCTGCGCGAGGTGTGGCGGGTGATCAAACCGGGCGGCAAGGTGGTGATCGTGGTGCCCAACCGGCGGGGCTTGTGGGCGCGGCGGGATTCGACACCGTTCGGCCACGGCCGGCCGTTCAGCCGCGGACAGATCAGCCGGCTGTTGCGCGAGGCCATGTTCGATCCGGCAAGCTGGGCTTACGCGCTCTACGTGCCGCCGTTCAACCGCGCCTTCCTGCGCCGCTCCGCCGCCTGGTGGGAACGCATCGGGCTGCGCCTGTGGCAGGGATTTGCCGGTGTGATCATCGTCGAGGCGACCAAACAGGTCTACGCCACGGTCGAGGACAAGCGCGGCCGCAAGGTGCCCACCCGGCTCAAGCCGGCGCTGTCGCCGGTGCCGGGCGCGGTGACGCCGGCCAACCCGAAGGTCGCGCAACGGCAGGATCAACCGGTCTCCTGAACCGCAAACCGGCGGTTTCGCCGTGCCGCCAGCACGACACCCAACAGCCCCGCTACAAGCAGACTCAGGTCTTCGAAGACGCCGAGCAGGAACGGCGCCGTGCCGCCGATCAGCGACCACAGAACCGGGATCGCCATCAGGTGCCACGGCGTCCTGCCCCGGGTGAGGAGCAGAACGCCGACAGTGAAGATTGTGGTCGGGCAGGGCGCGACGCCGAACATCGCCGCGCGCGGCCAGCCATGGCCCATGAGATGGGCGGCCAGCGGATAGATGACCATGGCGGTCGCGATGAGCGCGACGGCGGTCCAGCCGGCGGCATCTGGGCGGAACCCGAAGGCGAGCCGTCCGCGCAGGACGCCGGTCCAGGCAATCAGCAGCGCCTCGAGCACGAACAGCAGGCCGAAGGCGTAGGCCGTGAAGTTGATCGTGGCGAAATGGTCCAGATGATAGACCACGCCGTTCCACAGCCAGAAGCCCGCGAGCACGGCTGCCACCACCCGGCCGCCGCCCGGGAACGGCCTGAACAGGGCTCCGAGCACGAGGACGCCCAGTCCGTAGGCAATCACCTGGGCCGGCCAGATGGCGCCGTTATAGTGCGCGAACAGGCTGAAGAAGACCTCGGGCGTGAAGGGCAGCATGTCCGGCGGTCACAGGCTCTCGATATGGGCGATCATGCGCTTGCGCATGTCTGCGTCCGGCAGGCGGCCGCGCGCCGCACCCATGTTCTCCTCCATATGGTCGACCCGCGACGTGGCCGGAATGGCGCAGGTGACGGCCGGGTGCGAGACCACGAATTTGAGGAAGAACTGGGCCCAGTTGGTGCAATCGAACTCCCGCGCCCAGTCGGGCAGGGGATGGCGGGCAAATCGGTCGAACAGGCCGCCGCGCTGGAACGGCCGGTTGATGATCACGCCAAGGCCCTTGTCCGCCGCCAGCGGCAGCAGGCGCTTCTCGGCCTCCCGATCGAGGATGTTGTAGGTGAACTGGACAAAGTCGAACGGCTCCGAAGCCATGATCTTGGCGAAGTCGTCATGCCGGCGGCCGTGGGACGTGGTTATGCCCAGATAGCGCACCCGGCCCTCCGCTTTCCATCCGGTCAGCGTGTCCCGGTGGGTCTCCCAGTCGACCAGGTTGTGGATCTGCATCAGGTCGAAC
>JBPCWF010000253.1:0-2577 GCA_051009775.1 Hyphomicrobiales bacterium
TTTCAAGTCGTCACGGTCGCGATCCTGCTGATCAACGCCGGCCTGTTTTTGTGGACCAATTACGGGCTGACCAGCCATGAAAGGCTGGTCACGGTTATTTCCTACGGCATCGTGCCGGCCGAACTCCTGAGTGCGCAGATCGCCAATTATCCGGCGACGCCCCTGTTCGAGGGAGTGACGCTCGGCACCTATATGTTCTTCCATGCCGGCTGGATGCATCTAATCGGCAACATGCTGTTCCTCTGGGTGTTCGCCGACAATATCGAGGACGCCATGGGCCATGTCCGCTTCCTGGTGTTCTACCTGGGCTGCGGCATCGCCGCAGGCCTCGCCCACGCCATGATGACCAAGGGCTCGCCCGCCCCGCTGGTCGGCGCAAGCGGCGCAGTCGCCGGTGTGCTCGGCGCCTATCTCGTGCTCTACCCCACCGCCCGGGTCTGGGTGCTGCTTCTGTTCCGGATTCCGCTGCGCATTCCGGCCTACTGGGCGCTCGGCGGCTGGATCGGCTTTCAGTTCTTTTCGCTGTGGATCTCCGGCGATGGCAACAATGTCGCCTGGTGGGCGCATATCGGCGGCTTCGCGGCCGGTGTGATCCTCGTGTTCCTGCTGCGCCGGCCGCATGCGGTTCGCCACCCGACTTGAGACCCAACGTCGCAGCGGAATTGGCCGAACCCTCAGTGATTGACTCAGTATGGTCAGGGAATTAGTTTTGCATCGCACAATCGCGGGGTCGTGACGCCGCGAACGAAAATCAGGTCGCATTTCACATATAGAAACGCTCTGGACTGATTGAATGTAGCGGGCAAAACCTGACAACGGCCGCACGCGTATCGCGTTGGGCCCCGGGTCAAGGAGGCTGAGCGTATGAAAGTATTGGTGCCGGTAAAGCGCGTTGTCGACTACAACGTGAAAATCCGTGTCAAGGCGGACGGCAGCGGCGTTGAGCTCAACAACGTCAAAATGTCCATGAACCCGTTCGACGAAATTGCCGTCGAGGAAGCGATACGCCTGAGGGAGGCGGGAACCGCCACCGAAGTGATCGCGGTCTCGGTCGGCCCGCAGCAGGCCCAGGAGACCATCCGGACCGCGCTCGCCATGGGCGCCGACCGGGGCATTCTGGTCAAGACCGACGAGATCGTCGAACCCCTGGCCGTCGCCAAGATCCTCAAAGGCATCGTCGACGAGGAAGGCCCGGAGCTGGTCATCCTCGGCAAGCAGGCGATCGACGACGACTGCAACCAGACCGGCCAGATGCTCGCCGCCCTGCTGGGGCGCGCGCAAGGCACCTTCGCCTCGAAGATCACGCTCCAGAACGGCCATGCCGAAGTGGTGCGCGAGGTCGATGGCGGCCTGCAGACCCTGAAGCTGACCATGCCGATCATCGCGACCACGGACCTGCGCCTGAACGAGCCGCGCTATGCGTCCCTGCCCAACATCATGAAGGCCAAGAAAAAGCCGATCGACGAAAAGACGCCCGACGACTACGGGGTCGACGCCACGCCCAGGCTCAAGGTCCTGAATACCGGCGAGCCGCCCGCGCGCGAGGCCGGCGTGATCGTCGAATCCGTCGCTGAACTGGTTGAGAAACTCAAGAATGACGCGGGGGTCATCTGATGTCCGTCCTACTGATTGCCGAACACGACAATTCCGAACTCAAGGACGCCACCCACAAGACGCTGACGCCGGCCAGGGAGATTGGCGGCGAGGTCCACGTGCTGGTGGCGGGCAACAACTGCGCGAGCGTCGGTGACGAGGCGGCCAGGCTTGACGGCGTCGCCAAGGTGCTGGTGTGCGACGACCCGCAGTTCGAACGCATGGGCGCGGAAAGCATGGCCGCTCTGGTCGTGCCGATGATGGAGAGCTATGACGCGGTCATCGCGCCGGCCACCACCAGCGGCAAGAACTGCATGCCGCGCATCGCCGCCCTGCTCGACGTGCCGCAGATTTCCGAGATCACCGAGGTCAAGAGCGCCGATACGTTCGAACGCCTGATCTATGCCGGCAACGCCGTCCAGACGGTCCAGTCGCTGGACCCGAAAAAAGTAATCACCGTCCGCACCGCCGCGTTCCAGTCGACCGGTGACGGCGGCTCGGCTTCGGTCGAGACCGTCGCGGCGCCGGACAATCCCGGCCTGTCGGAATATATCGGCGAGGAGCTGTCAAAGTCCGACCGTCCCGAGCTGACATCCGCCAAGATCATCGTCTCCGGCGGCCGCGGCATGCAGTCGGGCGACAATTTCGCCATGCTCGAGAAGATCGCCGACAAGCTCGGCGCCGCGGTCGGCGCCAGCCGCGCGGCGGTCGATGCCGGCTTCGTGCCCAACGACTACCAGGTCGGCCAGACCGGCAAGGTCGTGGCGCCCGATCTTTACATCGCGGTCGGCATTTCCGGCGCCATTCAGCACCTGGCTGGCATGAAGGACTCGAAAGTCATCGTCGCCATCAACAAGGACGAGGAAGCGCCGATTTTCCAGGTAGCCGACTACGGTCTGGTGGGGGATTTGTTCGAGATACTGCCGCAGCTTCAGTCGGAACTGGCGAAAGGCGCCGGCTAGGCCGGGTACATGAAAGTGCGCG
>JBPCWF010000254.1:0-3509 GCA_051009775.1 Hyphomicrobiales bacterium
GACTGACCGTCTCGATACAGCAGATCAATCGTCACACGCTCTTTCAAACTGAGCTGATCATAGTGGCTTCCCATCGCACAAACACCTTAGCAGGTGTTGCACTTGTTCCGTGAACTCAAGGAATCCAGGAGCAGCCGAAAACCAATCTCGGTCGAAATGCTGGACTGCGGATGCAGTCACGGCCGCTTGGCCGCAATTGCCGCCCGGCCGTTTCTGGATTCCCGCCTGCGCGGGAATGACGAGAGAGGTGGCGTGGCCAGGGCACCGTTAAGCGCGCTCTGGACTTTGCCTGCCACCATGCCGATATTCGCGGACGACGATGTGGCAAGGAAACTCCCCGTGTTCTGGAGCACAAGCACCAAACCGCTGCTCGACGAGCGGACCGAACGCTGGCAGCTCGACTGTTGGCGCTGGCTGATCGACGGCCTGGCGCCCGGGCGGAACCTGCACGCGAACCCGCTCATCCTGCCCACGGTCGACTTCTTCCCGGCGACCGACGCGGCCGGCCACGACATGGCGGAGCACCTGTTCCGCCACGTCGCCGAGCTTTCCGGCGTGGCTGACTGGCCGTTCGACCTGGTCGCCCAGGAGTGGCATCCGGACGACGTGCCCGATACGACGGCGCATCTGAGCTATGCCGCGGGGACCTACACGGAAGAGCCCGGCGGGCGCATGACCATCGGATACTATCCGGGGCTGGTCGAGAAGCCGCTCGACCTGATCGGCATGTTCGCCCACGAGGTCTCGCACGGCATCGTCAGGACCATCGACCGGCCGCCGCCGGGCAGCTGGCAGATGGAGGAGTTCGCGGTCGAGCTCGCGACCGTCTATCTGGGTTTCGGCCTGTTCGGCGCCAACAACGCCTTTCAGGTCGGCTTCGGCTGGAGCCTGAAGGCGCTCTACGGCAGCTGGAGCTGGAGCAGCTCCGGCTATCTCTCCCAGGAGCAATGGGCCTTCGCGCTCGCCGTCTTCCTCGAGCTGCGCGGCGAGACCGGGGAAGAGGTCAAGGACTGGCTCAAGCCGCCGCTCGCCCGCATGTTCAAGCAGGCTCAGGCCTATCTGGAGGAAAATCCGGACCGGCTGGCCGGATTGAGGACCTGACCGTTCGCCCACAATAAAGGGGCCGGAACGATCCGGCCCCTCGCGATTTACGCGCTGAGACCTACCACATGGCCACCGGGTTGATCATCATCTGTACCGCGCCCTTAAGCCGGGCCTGGCCGAGCACGAACATGAACTCGGAAACGCCCTCCTTGGCCAGGCGCCCGGTGTTCATGGTCTCCAGGATGTAGATGCCGTTTTCCTTGAGCAGCGTCACGTGACCGTAGAATACCTTGTCGCCCTCGGGCGGAGGTACGGCCTCGACGCCCCAGGTGTCGGCGCCGACGGCCATGACGTTGAGCGAGGCGAGGTAGACGGCGGCCTCATTGTTCAGGCCCGGTTCGCCCGACACCCAGGCCTTCGGGTCCTTCTCCAGCATGCCGTCGGTCCAGCCGGTGTGGAACAGCACCACATCGCCCTCGCGGATCTCGACGCCCTGGGCTTTCGCCGCGGCCTTGATGTCGTCGGAACTGATGGCGTCACCCGCCTTCATGGCCTCCACGCCCTTGTGCTTGGCCATGTCGATCATGATGCCGCGCGCGACCATGGGCGGGACCGTGTGAATGCCGAGCTTCGTCAGGCCGGTCAAGGCCGCGAAGTCCTTGCCGTCATTGCAGTTGTAGTACATGCCGTCCTCGCCCAGATGGCCGAGGCCGTCGAGCTGTGGACCTGTGCCCCACCACAGTTGGGTCACGTCGTCGTTATAGACGATCGGCCAGCCGAAATCCTTGGCCATGGAGCGGCCATACTGCTGGTTAGGCTGCACGACCTGCAGCATCATCTTACGCGGCGGGAAGGCGGGCATATTCGGGTCGATGACGATGCCGAGCGGGTGCGTTTCGCCTTTCTTTATCAGTTTGGAAGCCGCCAGGACGCTTTCGGGCTTCACCATGTTGGCGGCGCCGATCTCGTCGTCCTTGCCCCATTTCGACGGCTTGCATTCCGCCGCGAACGCCGAACCGGTGATCGCGAGCGATGCCACGAGGGCCGCGGCTGCTGTCATCATACGCTTCATGTGTACTCCTCCTCCACGTCCGCGGCTGCGCACCACGATGCCCGGATTGTTACTGCAGCCATGTCGGACAGGTCGTGTGAGACCTTATGTGACGGGCAACGAGGCGGTATGATGCAATGAGATTGCGGCAGGAGCAAACCGGATCACGGGAACGCGTTGAGAGACCTGTTTTCCCGGGTTCGGGGAACTGATAGAACCGCGTCATGACCGAACGCACCGCAAAACAGAAGACCTCGACCCTGCTGCCCGATCCGGACGACCCGAAGCTTTCGCGGCCCGTGGCCGGCATCGACCATGAGGGACAGCCGGTCGAGATCCCCGTGGTCTACGAGCGGCCGCTGACGCTCTATCTCAACTCCCAGGAGGTCGTCACCATGATGACCATCGGGGATCACCCGGAAATGCTGGCGGTCGGTTACCTGCTCAACCAGAACATGCTCAAGCCGGACGACGAGATCACCGGCGTCGATTACGACGAGGACCTCGAAGTCGTGGTGGTGCGTACCGCGCGCGAGACCAATTACGAGGAAAAGCTCAAGAAGAAGATCCGCACCTCCGGCTGCGCCCAGGGCACCGTGTTCGGCGATGTCATGGAACGCTTCGAGCAGGTCGAGCTTGCCGCCGATGCGACGGTCAAGACCTCGTGGCTCTACAGCCTGTTCAAGGCGATCAACACCATGCCGTCGCTCTATCTCAAGGCGGGTGCGATCCACGGCTGCGTGTTGTGCGAGGAGGACCGGCCCCTGGTCTACATGGAAGATGTCGGGCGCCATAACGCGGTCGACAAGATCGCCGGCTATATGTTTCTCAACCGGGTCGCGCCGCAGGACAAGATCTTCTACACGACCGGCCGGCTGACGTCGGAAATGATCCTCAAATGCGTTCAGATGGAAATCCCCGTGCTGGTCTCGCGTTCGGGCTTCACCGCCTGGGGCGTCGACCTTGCCCGCCAGGCCGGCCTGACGCTGATCGGCCGGGCGCGCGGGCGCCGCTTCGTGGTGCTTGCGGGCGAGGAGCGGATCCAGTTCGACGCCGACGTCTCCGCGGTGCCCGAGGAAGACAGCAAGCATCGGCGCAAGTCGGCCGAGAAGGACTATGCGCTATGACATCGCCTGACATCGTCGGCGTGGTTCTGGCGGGCGGGCTCGCGCGGCGCATGGGCGGCGGCGACAAGGCCCTGCTCGAGCTCGGCGGCCGGCCGATCCTGGCCCATGTGATCGAGCGGCTTCAGCCGCAGGTCGGGCCCATGGTGCTCAATGCCAATGGCGACCCGGCGCGCTTTGACGATTTTGGTTTGCCGGTGGTGCCGGACAGTGTTGAAGGCTTTGCCGGGCCGTTGGCCGGTGTTCTGGCCGGGCTCGATTATGCGGCCGAACATGTGCCGGGTGCCGAT
>JBPCWF010000255.1:0-9239 GCA_051009775.1 Hyphomicrobiales bacterium
GCGTTCGGCGGCGCGCTCCTGGGCTTCGCCGCCGGCTATCTCGCCTATCTGGCGATGCGGGTGATCGATGAGCACAATCTGGAGGTCCTGATCACTCTGGCGCTGGTGTTCTGCACCTATGCGATCGCGCTTCACCTCCATATCTCCGGTCCGATCGCGGTGGTCATCGCCGGCCTGTTCATCGGCAATCACGGCGCCAAGTTCGCCATGAGCGAGAACACCCGCGACCATGTGTTCCAGTTCTGGGAGTTGTCCGACGAGATCCTCAACTCGGTCCTGTTCCTGCTGATCGGGCTGGAGGTGCTGGTGATCGGCTTCTCGCCGCAATATGCCGGCATCGCGGCGCTGGCGATCCCGATCGTGCTGGCGGCGCGTTGGATCGCGGTGGCGATCCCGATCAGCCTGCTCGCCGTGCGCGAGAAGTTCACCGAAGGCGCGATTGCGATCCTTACCTGGGGCGGTCTGCGCGGCGGCATATCGGTCGCGCTGGCGCTGTCGCTGCCGGTCTCGGAGTTCACCGCGCCGATCCTGGCGGCGACCTATGCGGTGGTGGTGTTCTCGATCATCGTCCAGGGCCTGACCATGAAGCCGCTGGTGCGGCGCATGGTGCCGGCGGAGGAGCGCGAACCCGGCCATTGAGGGCGCAGAGACCTTCGCGGGAATGACGCAGGACGGGCGGGACCGCTGATCGGGACGCGCGTTATTCCGCGGCGGCGCTGAGCGCGTGCCAGAAGGTCGGCGGCGGGTCGAGGCGGAGGCCGGTCTCGGCCGCCTCGGTTCCGGGCAGGATGTCGAGGTTGGGCCACAGGCCGGTCTCAAGCGCGCCGGCATAGCCCTCGGGCAGGCCGGCATCGCGCATTTTGGCGGCCGCGGCGCCATGATCGTAATCGAGCGCATGGAAGTGAAAATCGATGCCGAGGGGCGTCGGCATGATCACGGAGAACCAGACCCGGGGCGTGCCGTCATTGGCGGGCAGGCCGAGCGCGCCCGAATTGTGCCACAGGCGGTGGCCGGTCACGCGGGAGAACGGCAGGCCCGTATGGCCGGCGATCACGCAGTCGGCGTCGGTCATTATGAACTGCTGCGCGAAGGCGGCCTCGTCGAGCGAGCGGAACATGAACTCGTTGACCAGCGAAATGCCGCCATGGACGACCAGGAACCGGCGTCCGGCCATGGTGAAGCTCAGGTGATCCGGCATGTCGGCCATGAAACGGCGCAGCTCGGGCGTGGTCTGGCCGTCCGCATGGGCATACCATCGCAGCGCCAGGAGATCGCATTCGGAGCCTTCGTCAAAGCCGCAGGCGCAGTCTCCGGCACCCGCCGCGAGCTGCTCCTCCACATTGCCCTTGATCGCCGGGCAACCCAGCTTCTGAAGCTTTTCCGCCGCCGCGCGGGCGTCGGCGCAGTAGGCCGCGACGTCGCCGGTATGGATCATGCGGTCGGGTGGAATGCCGAGTGCGCGCGCCTTGCCGATCAACGCGTCCAGGGCTTCGAGATTGCCGTAGACGCCGCCGAACACGAGCACGGGGGCGGCGAAGTCGCCGAGATCTTGGACGATGGGATCGCTCATTGCACCGCTGAGTCGAGGATAATCTTCAGTACACCCGACATAAGCTACGGGCACATAAAGTCAACCATTGGACGGCGCTTCAACGGTGATGTGATGAAACGGTGAAAGCTCTATTCGGACGGCAGGGCGTCGGCCCGGCTTTCGCGCCCAAGCTCGATCGGCTCGCCATGGGGCGTGGCGCGGGCGGCGCGGTCCCAGGCGTCCTTGCGGTCGCGGAACTCGTCGGCGCCGACCACGCCCTTGGCCGTAGCGAGTTTTTGCAGCGCGTTCATCCAGTGCAGGTAATAGTCCTCGCCGGTGTCATGCGCGCCGGCGGTGGCAATCTCCGCGCCCAGGGCCTCGGCCCATTCCGGCCAGGTGAAGACGCCGCGCTCATGCAGCTTGACCGCCATGGCGAAGGCCTGGGCCTCCCACGGCGCGCGGAACACCGGCCCGTCCGGGTCGCGCGGGATCGACGCGATCGTCGCAAGCGCATCGTCAGACTGCGTCAAGATAGCTCTCCCACATATCGATATGGACCTCGTCCCCGGGCGGTGCCGTCTCACCGAACAGTTCCTGCGCGGTGAACCGGACCGAGTAAAGCCATTGCGGCCGCTCGCCCTCGCCACGGGCATTGGCGTCCGGGAACACGTGACAGCCATGGACGCGGGCGACGACACCCTGGCGGCCGCGGGCATAGCCCGGCAGGCGGGTGTGGCCGGGCGGCTGAATGTTGCGCGCCCGGACCGCATCGCCCTCGGCAAAGGCCGCGGTGGCGTCGGTCTCGCGGTCCGCCGGGCCGCCCCTGGCGAGTGACGCCGGCGCCTCCTCCGCCGTCAGAATGCGCGTGAGCTGCGCCGGATCGTTCAGGCTTTGGCCTGCGTCGAGCTCTTCCCGCGACACCAGCTCGGCATTGAGCAACAGCCTGGTCAGGCCCTCGAGCCAGATCTGGAAATAGCTGCTTGAGAGGTAATGGGCCGGGTCCATGCTCTCGCGCGCATGGCGCGATTTGTCGATGTTCCACTGGCCGGTGAACCCCATGGCAAGGGTCAGGGCGAAGACCCTGCGCTCCCACTCGTCGTGGAACGGGGGCTCGTTTTCCTCCGGCCCGATCGGTCCGAAGCCGTGCCTGCCGCCGAGATCCTGTGCGCCGTTCATGGTCGTTGCTCCTTCAGGCCTGGTCGGATTGCGTCAGGGCGTCGGGCGTGAGCGCAACGCCGGTGCCGATCATCGAATCGCGGGTGACAAGGCGGGCCAGCTCCTCCTCGCTCCAGCCGTCCGTGCCGCCGGGCCGCATGGGCAGCACCAGATAGCGCACCTCGGCCGTCGAATCCCACACCCTGACCGCGGTCTCGTCGGCGATCTCGACACCGAACTCCTCGAGCACGCCGCGCGGGTCGGCGACGGCGCGCGAGCGGTAGGGCGGGGACTTGTACCACACCGGCGGCAGGCCGAGCACCGGCCAGGGGTAGCAGGAGCACAGCGTGCAGACGACCATGTTGTGGGTCTCGGGCGTGTTCTCGACCACCACCATGTGCTCGCCCTGGCGGCCGGTGAAACCGAGCTCCGTGATCGCCGCCGTCGCGTCGTCCATCAGCTTGCTCTTGTAGTCCGGGTCGCTCCACGCCTTGGCGACGACCGCGGCGCCGTTGCGCGGGCCCACTTTCGTCTCATAGGTCTCGATCAGTACGTCGAGCGCGGCCGGGTCGACATAGCCTTTGTCGACCAGCAGCGATTCCAGCGCCCGGACGCGCAGTTCGATGTCGGGAAGCTCCGAGCCCTCGCCGTGCTCGTGGTCGTGGTGGGTCTGTGCCATAGTGCGGAACTCTCGTTCTCCAGCGATTGATCTTGATTGACCACCAGCCTAGCACAGGTGTCCGGCTTGTTCAGCGGCTGCTGCCGCATCTTGAGAGGGCCCGCTCCATGACCGATCTTCGTCTCGACAATGTCAAAGCCTGCGTGTTCGACGCCTATGGCACGCTGTTCGACGTGCACGCCCCGGTCGGCCGGGTGGCGTCGCGGATCGGCGATCAGGCGGACGCCGTGTCCAACATGTGGCGCCTGAAACAGCTGCAATATACCTGGCTGCGCAGCCTGATGCGGGCACATGCGGAGTTCTGGCAGGTGACCGGCGAGGCGCTCGACTTTGCGCTGTCGTTTCACGGCATCGAAGACCGGGGTTTGCGCGACGAGCTGATGAAGCTCTATTTCGAGCTCGACGCCTATGACGATGCGCGCACCGCACTGTCTGCCCTGAAGGCGGGCGGCCTCAAGACCGCGATCCTGTCCAACGGCAGCCCGGATATGCTTGCCGGCGCGGTCACCTCCGCCGATCTCGGCGCCGTGCTCGACGATGTCATATCGATCGAGAACGTCGGCATCTACAAGCCGGACCCCAGGGTCTACCAGCTTGAGGTCGACCGCATGGGCGTCGGCGCGCCGTCGGAGATCTGCTTCGTCTCGGCCAACACCTGGGACGCCCAGGCCGGCGCCCATTTCGGCTTCCAGGTCGCGCGCATCAACCGCTTCGGCCTGCCCGACGACAATATCCCCGGCACGCCGGACGCCCTGCTCGACAGCCTGAACGAACTGCCCGCTCTTGTCGGTGTCGGGTGAGGCGGACCGGCGAGCGAACTGGGACGGACGCGGGCCGTCAGGCGCTTGCGGCTTCCGCCAGCCTTGCACCCGATGTTGTGCGCCGCGCGGCAAAGGCGCGGGCGGCGTCGCCGAAGGCAGCGAACAGCTTGCGCGAGTCCAGGCTGTCCATGACCTTGTATTCCGGGTGCCACTGGACGCCGATGGCAAACGTTTCGGCGCCGCGCACGGAAACCGCCTCGATCGTGCCGTCCGGCGCGGTCGCCTCGACCTGCAGCCTGGGCGACAGGCGGGCAATGGCCTGGCGGTGAAGTGAGTTCACCTCGATCTCATTGGTGTCGAGGATGCGGGCAAGCTGGCCGCCCGGCGCCAGCATGATCTTGTGCTGCGGCCCGTAGCGGACATCCATCTCGTCATGCTCGACTTCGCGGTGGTCCATCTTGCCGGGCTGGTCATGGACCTCGGCCTGCAGCGTGCCGCCGAGCGCCACGTTGAGCTCCTGGATGCCGCGGCAGATTGCGAACAGCGGCACGCCCATTTCGAGCGCCGTGCGAATGACATCGAGCGAAGTGGCGTCGCGCGCCTCGTCATGGGGTTCTGTCGCCGGAGTGGGTGCCGCGCCGTAATGGGTCGGGTGCACGTTGGACACCGCGCCGGTGACGACGACGCCGTCGAACCGGGACACCAGTTCGGGCAGTTTGAGCAGCGTTCCAAGCGACGGGATCATCACCGGCGCCGCACCGGCGGCAACCGCGACCGCGCGGACATATTTGTCGCCGATCCCGTGGAAAATATGCAGGCCGTGCGGGAACGTGTCGGCGGGCAGCCCGACCAGCGGGACGATATCGGCGCTTGTATTCACCATAATAGAGGTTAATCCCTATGATGCTTAACGAGGGTCTAATCCCTATACCACCTCGATATGCCGGTCTGATACTCCACTTGAGCGGACAAATCCATTGGCATTCTGTGTATCAGGCGGGGCCGCGGTCTGCATGCGGCCGTGTTCGCGGCGCCGTGAGACTACAAAAGATTGATCGAATAGAACACGCTGCCATTCGTTGCAGACTTGTTATTTTGCTCAGCATGGTTTTTAAAGATGCTGGAGTTGAGCGCTGGCGCCCCGAATCGCATGTTCGAAGGCCGTGCTGGCGCGCTGACCCGATGACAGAGCAACCGCCGCGTACCGTGCGGCAACAATAAGAACGTGAGGGAGATTTCTATGGATCGCCGTTCATTTATCAAAAAGGCCGGTGTAGCCACCGGCGCGGCAGCGGCCACGACCCTGGCGGCACCGGCCATCGCGCAGGAGCGCGTGGAAATGGCCATGGTGACGACCTGGCCGCGCGACTTTCCGGGCCTCGGCACCGGTGCTCAGCGCCTGGCCGCGCGGCTCGGCGAAATGAGCGAAGGCCGCATTCAGGTGCAGTATTTCGCCGCCGGCGAGCGCGTCGGCGCGTTCGACTCGTTCGACGAAGTCGCCTCCGGTAACGCCCAGGCCTATCATGCCGCGGACTATTACTGGAAAGGCAAGCATCTCGGCTGGGCCTACTTCACGTCGGTACCGTTCGGTCTGTCCTACACGGAAATGAACGCCTGGATCCGCTTCGGCGGCGGCCAGGAGCTGTGGGACGAACTGGCGGGCGAATTCGGCCTCAAATGCGTCATGGCCGGCAACACCGGTTGCCAGATGGGCGGCTGGTTCAACAAGGAAATCAATTCGGCCGACGATCTCAAGGGCCTGAAGATGCGTATCCCGGGCCTCGGCGGCGATGTCATGGCCAAGCTCGGCGCGTCTCCGGTGTCGCTGCCCGGCGGCCAGATCTACGAAAACCTGGTGTCCGGCGCGATCGACGCGACCGAGTGGGTCGGTCCGTGGAACGACAGCTTCATGAAGTTCTATGAAGCCGCCAAATACTACTACTATCCGGGCATGCACGAGCCGGGCTCGATGCTTGCCTTCGGCATGAACAAGTCCTGGTGGGAAGGGCTGTCCAAGACCGACCAGCTGATGATCGAAGCCGCGGCGTCCGCGGAAAACGACATCATGATGGCGGAGTACAACGCCAAGAGTGGCGCGGCACTTGCCGATCTGATCCAGAACCAGGGCGTCAAGCTGCGCCAGTTCAACGACGATGTCTATGACAGCTTCTTCGAAGCAGCCGAGGAAGTGTTCGAAACGGTGCGTGCGCACAGCGACCTGGCGAAGCGGGTCGACGACAGCTTCCGCGCCGCGCGCAAGGACCTGGGCGGCTGGTCGAAGATTTCGGACCAGGCGTTCGTCGGTCAGCGCAACCGCGTCCTCGGGCTCTAGTCCGGACGTCTGGACAGACATATCCGGGAAGCGGGGCCACGCGCTCCGCTTCCCATATCCACACTGGGGGGGATGACCTGGGACGTGCGCGCTCCTTTTGATACGGCATACTGGCGGACATGACACCGCCGGCGGCAGATGTGGCTCACGACAGCGGCGCGACCGCAGCGCCAGAGCCCGGCCAAATTCCGGGCGGCAAGACGGTTCAGGTGCTGCGCATTCTCGCTCTCTGCACCGTGGCTCTTGCCCTTTTGTTCATTTTCAACAACTACCTCATTTTCTGGCGGAAATGGCCCGGAGTGACGACCTTGTACGCTCATCTCGGTCTGTTCGGGCTCAAACCGCTGCGCACCGGGCTCGACGGCGGCGCCGTGATCCGGGCCATCATTCAGCTCCTGACCTATCTCGTGCCCGTGGCCCTTTTGATCCTGATGGTGGTCAGATCGAAGTCGCACTCCCTGAGAGCGGATGCCGACCGGCTTACCGCGCTGGCGGCCTTTATCGTGCGCTGGGGGTTTTGGTCGGTCCTCCTGATCGGTCTGGCCGACATGACGATTTCGTTTCTCCGGGTCGAGGGGTTTCTGGCGGACCTGATCGGCGCGGAGCTCGCGCAGGATCTGGGCCGGTCGAGATTTCGCGGTGAGTATGTCCACTATCCGCTGATGGGCCTGTCGCTCATCATCGCCTATTTCACCCGCACGCTCGGCTTCATCTGGCTCGCTCTCCTGATCGTGGTGGCGGAGCTGCAGATCGTCATCGCCCGGTTTGTGTTTTCCTACGAGCAGGCCTTCATGGCCGACCTTGTGCGCTTCTGGTACGGCGCCATGTTCCTGTTCGCCAGCGCCTATACCCTGTTGGCGGAAGGCCACGTGCGCGTCGATATCCTCTATGCCGGCCTGAGCGAGCGGGCCAAGGCTTGGTCGAACCTGTTGGGATCCCTGCTGTTCGGCATTCCGCTGTGCTGGATCATCCTGACCCGCGGCATGTGGGGCAAGACCAATGTGGTCAACGGACCCATGCTCAACTACGAGGTGACGCAAAGCGGCTTCGGACTTTACGTGAAATATCTCATGGCCGGGTTCCTCGTGGTCTACGCCCTGTCCATGCTGATCCAGTTCGTCAGCTATTGCCTGACGAGCGTCGCGGTGCTGCAAGGCGAGCCCAACGGCGAACCGGCGCCGGCCGACGAGCATCCGGTGGTTTAGGGCGAAGCCATGGAACTGTTTTTTCTCGCAATCCTCATCCTGACCATGGTCGCGGCCCTGGGTTCGGGCTATCCGGTCGCCTTCGCGCTGCCCGGCTCGGCAATCTTCGCGATCGCGCTCGCCGGTGTCTGCGGCCTGATTTTCGCCGGCGACTCAGGCGCCTATTTCGCCCAGGGCAGCCCGGTTCAGTGGTTCAATGCCGGCGTCACCAACTTCCGGGGCATCTACTGGGAGCCGGAACGCGACACGCTGATCGCGATTCCGCTGTTCATTTTCATGGGCATCATGCTCGAGCGTTCGAAGATCGCCGAAGACCTGCTCCTGACCATGGCGCAGCTGTTCGGACCGGTCCCGGGCGGCCTGGGCATTTCGGTTGTGGTGGTCGGCGCGCTGCTTGCGGCGACGACCGGTATTCTCGGCGCCACCGTGGTGGCGATGGGGCTGATCTCGCTGCCCGTGATGCTGCGCAACGGCTATTCGAGGTCGCTTGCAACCGGCACCATCTCCGCGTCGGGCACCCTCGGCCAGATCATTCCGCCGTCGATCGTCCTGATCATCCTGGCAGACCAGCTGTCGAATGCCATCGACCAGGGCGCCACCCTGCGCAAGGCGGAATACAAACTGGGCACCGGCATCTCCAGCCTGCCGGCAGAATTCGGCCTGACATCGGCGAGTGCGGGCGACATGTTCCTCGGTGCGTTCCTGCCCGGACTGGTGCTGGTCGGCCTCTATGTCCTTTACATCCTGGTGCTCGCCCTGATCCGGCCCAAAGTCGCGCCCGCGGTGCCGCATGAAGGCAAGTTCGACGCCAGGTTCTGGGGTCGCGTGTTCGTCGTGCTGGTTCCGCCTTTGACCCTTATCGTGGCGGTTCTCGGATCGATCATCCTCGGTATTGCGACAGTCAATCAGGCCGGTGCCATCGGCGCCGCCGGCGCCTTGATCATGGCAGGCTATCGGCTCAAGGAGGGACAAAAGAGGGCCTTTGTTCCGGCCATCATGGCGGTCATCGCGCTGACCATGATCGTCGTTCTGATCAATACGTACGAACTCAACGTCAAGAACATCCGAAACCAGGAAGACGCCACCGGCATTGCGCTGGCGGCGGCCGCGGTCGGGTTGCTCACGATCTCGATCGTGTGGAGCGGTTGGCGCGCGTTCAGGATCGAGAAGACCCTGCACTGGGTGATGACGGAAACCGCCAAGACCACATCGCTGGTGTTCATCATCCTCCTGGGCGCGGCGATGTTGACCGCCGCGTTCCGCGCATTCGGCGGCGAGGACCTGGTCAGGCACTTCCTGTCGGGCCTGCCGGGCGGCTTTTACGGCAAGTTCATCGTGGTGATGGCGGTGATCTTCCTGCTCGGCTTCTTCCTCGACTTCATCGAGATCGCCGTGGTCGTGGTGCCGATCATCGCCCCGATCCTGCTGGCCGATCCCTCGGCCAACATCACCGCCGTATGGCTCGGCGTGATGATCGGCGTCAATATGCAGACCTCGTTCCTGACGCCGCCGTTCGGCTTCGCCCTGTTCTATCTGCGCGGCGTTGCGCCGCCTGAAGTCCGGACCATCGAGATCT
>JBPCWF010000256.1:0-8259 GCA_051009775.1 Hyphomicrobiales bacterium
ACCAGCGCCAGCCCCATGCCGATATTGCGGGCGTCGCCGAACTCCTTCATCCATTCGATGACAACCATCATCACCGCCGCTCCGATGAACGGCCCCCAGGTCGATCCAAGGCCGCCGACGATGACCATCGACAGGATCAGCATCAGGGTCGAGAACTCAAACAGGCTGGGTCCGGCGAAGCGGAAATGGGCGGCGTAGACGGCGCCGGCCGAGCCGGTGAAGAAGGCGGAGATAGCGAACACGATCAGCTGATACTTGAACCGGCTGATGCCACGGCTCGAGGCGTAACCGAGATTGTCCCGGATGGCGCGGAAGGCGAGGCCGTAACGGCCGTGGATGATGATCAGCGTCACGAACATCGTCACCGTGAACACGGTCAGGACCACATAGTAGTTGCCCAGCATCCAGTCGGCTTTCAGCAGCTTACGGAAGCCGAAATCCGCGAACCGCGAAAAGCCGGTGGCGCCGCCGAACAGCTGCTGGCAGTTGTTGTTGATGTGCCGGAAACACTCCGTTTCGGTAATGATCAGCACATGCGCCACCTCGGCGATCGCGAATGTCAGCAAGGCGACATAGGCGCCGGTCAGCCGAAGGCACGCGGCGCCGATCGCCACCGCTGCCACCGTCGCCACGACAGCGCCGACCGGTATGGCGAGCCATACCGAAACCCCGCCGAACTGCACCAGCATCGCCGTTGTATAGGCGCCGCAGATGAACAGAAACATCTGCGCCAGCGAGAACACGCCCGCATGTCCCATGATCAGGTTCCACTGGCTGGCAACGATCGCCCAGAAGAAGAAGATGATTACCTCGCCGAGCAGATAGCGTTCGGTGATCACCGTCGGCAGGAGAGCGAAGCCGAACGCCACCGCCAACGCGATGAGGAAATTCCGGCGCAGAGTGTCGGAAATGATCACAGCCGCACCACCACCTTCTTGCCGAACAGGCCGTTCGGCCGCCAGATCAGGAATATGATGACCAGCCCGAGCATGACCGGAAAGCCGAAGCGCACACCCAGGAAGTACTGCACCGCGGCTTCGATCAGGCCGAGCGCGACGGCGGCAAGGCCGGTGCCGCCGACGTGACCGAGCCCGGCCACGACGCAGATCACGAAGGCCTTAAGCATCGGGTCGCCGCCGACCTGCGGTGAAAGGGTCGCAAGCGACGAGATCAAGACCCCGGCAGCACCGGCAAGGGCTCCGGCAATGGCCAGGACCTGCAGATATGTCCGCTCCGTCTGCACGCCCATCAGCCGCGCGGCATCCAGGTTCATGGCGGTGGCGCGGATAGCGCGCCCCAACCGCGTCTTGAGCAGGAGCAGACCGGTGACGGCGATCAGCGTCGCGGCGACGGCGACGATGACCAGCGCCTGATACGAGATGGCCACATTGCCGAGCTTGAAACTGCCTTTAAGGCTCACCGGTTGCGGGAAGGGATAGGCGCCGAAGCCTTTCAGGATCAGGTCTTCCAAGAGGATGGCAACGCCGGCGGTCGCCACCATGATGTTGGTGCCGAAGTTCTTCGTGCCGACCATGTACCTGACAATCAGGAGATGGGTGATGCAGCCGGTGAGGCCGCCCGCGATGAAGCCGGCGGGCAGGCCGATATAGACCGGCAGCCCCAGATGCGCGACCGCCGAATAGGACCCATAGGCGCCGACCGTCATGAACAGGCCGTGGGCCATGTTGAACATGCCGAGCGTGCCCCATATCAGGGCGAGGCCGACAGACGCCAGGGCATACATTGCCCCCAGGGTGAGGCCGGTAACCAGAATCTGGATAAAGACATCCATGGTTCGCTCAGTGCGCGCCGAAATAGGTCTGAATGAGCTGGTCTTCCGATTGGAGCTCCCCGGGCGGGCCCGACCAGACAATCCGGCCGCCGTCCATCAGTGCGATCCGGTCCGCGATCTCCGCAATCCTCACCGGGTTTTCCTCGATGATCAGAAAGGTCCGGCCGGAGGCTCTGAGCGACTTCAGCGCATCGTAGATCTGCTCGATCAGCAGGGGCGCGAGCCCGAGCGACGGCTCGTCCATCATCATGAACCGGCCGTCCGCCATCAGGCCGCGGCCGATCCCTGCCATGCGCCGTTCGCCGCCGGACAGGCTGTTCGCCATCTGGTGCCGGCGCTCGCCAAGCCTTGGAAAGAACTCATAGACTTCCTCAAGGCTGCGGGCCGCGGCGGCGGCGTCTCCACGCAGATAGGCGCCCATCAGCAGGTTTTCTTCGATGCTCATCTCGCCGAACAACTGGTCACCCTGGGGAACATGGATGAGGCCCAGTTCGACGCGCTGATGAGCCCGCAAGCGGTCGATCGGCCGGCCGTCGAATTCGATGTGTCCGGAGTGATTGGGAATAAGGCCGGACAGACACCGCAGCAGTGTCGTCTTGCCGTGGCCGTTTGGGCCGATCAGAGCGAACACGTTCTGTGCGTCGACCTCGAACGAAACGTCATGCAGGACGGGCTGGTTCGAATAGCCGGCTGTCAGCTTCTGGACCGACAACGCGCTCATGACGGCCTCGCCGCCGCTTCACGCATGCCCTCAGCGCTCCTGCCGAGATAGATCTCGGTCACCGCGCCGTCATGCGCGATGCCTTGGGGGTCGCCGTCATAAATCGTTGCGCCGTGGTGCATGATGACCGCCCGCGTCGCAACCGCGGTCAGAAAGCGCATGACATGTTCGATGAAGATGATGGTCAGGCCGCGCCCTTTGAGGGTCGCAATCAGATCGACGAACGCGTCGATCTCATGCGGCGTCAGACCGCCGACCGGTTCGTCGAGCAAGAGGAGCCTCGGCTCGGTCGCAAGCGCGGTTGCGACCATGAGCTTCTTGCGATCCAGCACGGTGACGTTGGCGACCAGCGCGCCGGCCTTGTCTGCAAGGTCAAATTCCTCGAGAAGCGCCTCCGCGCGCTCCAGATCCGGCCGGGAATAGAACAGTCCGCGCGATGTGTTTGTCCTGGCGCCGAACACCGTGGCCGCAAGCACGTTTTCCAGAACGGTAAGCGCTTCGAATCCGGCATTGAGCTGGAACGTCCGCGCAATGCCCATGTGGCAGATCCGGTGGGGCGGGCGGCCCCCGACGGTCTCGCCGTCAAAGACGATTTCACCGTCGGCCAGAGGCAGCAGGCCAGAGACCAGATCGAGGAAGGTTGTCTTGCCGGCGCCGTTCGGCCCGCCGATGCCGATGGTCTCGCCTTCGCTCGCCGTGAGATCCATATGGTCGACGGCGACCAACGAGCCGAAGGTCGCCGTCACCCCCTTGCAGCGGAGCAGAGGTGGTGCCTCAGAGCCGCTCATGATCCGCGCACGTGCCGGTTACGATTTCATCCATGGCGGCGCGGTGAAGCTCGCGACGTCATAGGGCGTCGGCGCAATCAGAACGCCGTCCTTGGTGTGATCCTGGATCTGGCTAAAGATGTGCGGCATGCCGAGCGAAGGGTCGTTGGTCTGGCTCGGGTAACAGTAGGCCGACAGGGTGTCTGGCACGCACCGGTAGGTGCCCATCGGTCCGCGGTAGATCAGGTTCTTGAGGCGATCGGCGACCTTCTTGTTCTGCTCCTCCTCGAACGGCGCCCCGCTGCCGCCCGCGAGCGACGCCGCAACGGCATAGGCGTGGAGCGCCTGATAGGTCTGACCGCCGCTGTTCGGTGAAGAGGTCGCGCCGAACTTGCCGATGTATTTCTTGCTGAAGGCCGCGCCGATCTCGTCCTGCAGCGCGCCGATAACGGTCGCGTAGACAACGCCTACGGTGGCTTCCTTCGCAACGTCCCTGAAGGCCGCGAGCGATGCGCCATACTGCATGTAGACCAGGCTGTTGGTCGGGTCGTTGGCGAACTGCAGCATGAACTGCGCCTGATCCTGAGGATAGAAATGGGTGACCGCGATGATCGCTGGCGGATCGGCGCGCAGTTTCGCAAGCGTCGGCCCCCATTCGGAAATGGGCACTTTCACGCTCTCGAAGAGAGAAACCTCCAGACCGTATTTGGAAGCATTGTCGCGCATGGCATTGGCGATGTTCACCGAATAGGTGCCCGGGCCGGTGATGATGGCGATCTTGTTGTTGGGGCGCTTGAACTGGCCCTTGGCTTCGATGTCCTTGACGAAATCCAGGAACCCGACGCCGTAGAAGATCTCCGGCGGGTCGATCTGGAATGTGCCCCACAACCGGTCCGGATCGGATTTGACGGTCTCGTCGTGAATGGCGACCGTGTTTGCATGCATGGCGACGATGCCGGAATCCGCGACCACATCGAACAATGCCGTGCCCGTTTCCAGGTTGTATCCGGCGATCAGGGCATGGACCTTCTGGCGGTCGACGAGGCGCTGGGCGGCCTGAATGACGACATCGTCGCCCTTGCTCTCGGTGTCGACGAAATGCAGTTCGACGGGCCGGCCCAAAATGCCCCCGAGGCCGTTGATTTCTTCCGCCGCCAGTTCGAGCCCGCGGCGAAACTCGATGCCGTCGGCGGCGACGATGCCGGTGAGCGGGGCAGGGCAGCCGACCGGGATCGGTTCGCCCGATGCTGCGGTGGCGTTCGCATTGAGGCCGGCGAGTATGGCGGCACCGCCCATGCCGGCACCGGCGGTTTTCAGGAAATCGCGCCTGCTGGCCGGACGCTGTGTCTTTGTCTTCCGAGATTTATCCATCCTGCTTCCTCCACTGTCTTTGCCGCCGGTCGGCGATGTCCGGCATCGCTTATCTGGTTCTCAGTCGTGTCTCAGAGGCCGGTCACAAGTCCTTTCGCCTTTTCAACAATTTCCGCCTGATGCGGCATCAGGTTCTGACCGCCATAGGCTTCGGAGTACTCCAGCCACGGATCCACGATGTCGGTGTTCTTTCCGCACATGGCTTCGACCACGGCCAGCCCGCAATAGGGCACGTAAGGCGCCGAATAGCCGCCCTCGTGGGTCATGACGAGCCGTCCGCCGCACAGGTCCTGCGCCGCGCCCAGCGTCAGTTCCGTCATCTTCCGGAAGGTTCCGGACGTGAGCATCATGCGACCCAGGGGGTCCATGACAGAAGCATCGAAGCCGCAGGGCACGACGATCAGGTCGGGCCTGAACCTGTGCAGCGCGGGGATCACCACCTGCTCCATGGCCGCCAGATAGGCGCCGCGGCCGGACCCCGGGGGCAGGGGAATGTTGATGTTGCAGCCTTCGCCCGCACCGTCTCCCGTGTCGCCCATGGCGCCTGAGTCGAGCGGGAACAGATTGTCCTGATGCAGCGAGATGGTGAGCACGTTCGGGTCGCTGTAGAAGGCGGCCTCCGTGCCGTTACCGTGGTGCACGTCCCAGTCGACCGTTGCGACCCGTTCGATGCCGTGCACGGCGCGGGCATGTTCGATGCCGATGACGGCGTTGCCGAACAGGCAGAACCCCATGGCGAGGTCGGCGAGCGCGTGATGTCCGGGCGGGCGGCACAGCACATAGGCATTGTCGACCGCCCCGCCGATCACCGCATCGAAGGCTTCGATCGTGCCGCCCGCCGCGAGAAGTGCGATCTCGTAACTGCCCCTGCCCATGGGCGTGAGCGTGCTTGCGTCTCCGCCGCCGGCGTCGCTGACCGCCTTGATGTGCTTTATGTGGTCTTCGGTGTGGTAGCGCAGGATTTCCGCGTGCCCGGCCGGTCGCGGTTTTATCAGTGTCAGCTCGTCGACAAGGCCGCTGACCTCCATCAGGTTGCGGAACCGCCGCTTCGTCTCGGGATTTTCCGCGTGCTCGCCGGGCTGAATGGTGAGACCCGGTTCGAACAGCTGATTCCAGTTCAAGGTGTTGTGCCACATGTAGAGCTCGTGGCAGACCCAGCCTGTGTTCACGCTCCCCTCCCGATTGCTGACGCTGTGGCGCTGATCCGGCGGACTTCCCATTGACGGGATTATTCCGGCAATCGTCTCAAAAGACCCCGGGTTTAGAAATACCCCTCAGGGGGTATGAAATTGGCGCAGACTTGCGCGCCAGGGGTAGTCTGCCTAAACATGTGAGGGCGATTGTTCTCAAAGGCGTGCACCGGCGATGGACTATGACGCCATATTCCGCGACCTCGGGACGCTGGTGCGGCAGGCCCGCTCGCCGACATTCGCCGGCAGTTTCCAGCAGTTCCTGATTTCTCTCTTTGAGCCGCAAAGCGTGATCGTGCTGGTGTTCGCAAACAAGCGCCGGCCGCGGCTGGTCAGCCAGTGGATTCCCGATGACACGCTGCGGGCGGTCTTTGAGCGGGCCTATTTCGACTACGGCTATTTCCTCGATCCTTTCTACGAGCTCGCCATGTCGGATTTCGAGGACGGCACGTTCAGGCTGCGCGAGATCGCCCCGGACCGGTTCTTTCGAAGCGAATACTGCCGGCGCTATTTCAGACAGACACGGATGGTGGATGAACTTGGATGCCTGGCCAGGATCGATGACAGCCGCGTCGCCCATCTTTCGATCGGGCGCAACAAAGGCGCCGCCAAATTCAAGAAGAAGGATCAGGCGCTGCTGGCCACGCTGTCGCCGGTGCTCATGCCCCTGATCGTCGAGCATTGCAATCACGCGGCCGGACGCGGAGGCGTAGTCCAGTCCCGCCGTCCGCGCCGAGCACTCAAGGAGCAGCTTCTCTATACCAAGCTGGCGGGTGGAAAACGCATCACTAGGCGGGAAGCCGAAGTGGCCGCGCTGATCGTGCGGGGACACTCAACGTCGGCGATCGGCCTGATCCTCGACATCTCTCCGCAAACGGTGAAAGTCCACAGGCGCAACATCTACCGCAAGCTCAATATTTCATCCCAGACCGAACTGTTCGCGCAATTCGCGAACTGAACCGGACCTGTCTCCTCCGGCCCGCCCGTTCAGGTCTGGTCGGGCACGAAGGTCTGGTCGCTCATCGGCGGGCGCACATAGGCGCCGGCGTCCTGGCGCGGCGGCAGCTTGATCGGCTCGGGCGTCAGGTCCTCATAGGCGATCATGCTCAGGAGATGACCGATGCAGTTGAGCCGGGCCCGTTTCTTGACGTCGGCTTCGACCACATACCAGGGCGCCTGCTTGATGTCGGTATGGGCGAACATCTCGTCCTTGGCCTTGGAGTACTCGACCCAGCGCCGGCGCGACTGCAGGTCCATGGGAGAGAGCTTCCAGCGTTTGGTCTTGTCGTGGATGCGGCGCTGGAAGCGGCGTTCCTGTTCCTCGTCGCTGACGGAGAACCAGTATTTTATGAGCAATATGCCGGAGCGCACCAGCATGCGTTCGAACTCCGGGCAGGAGCGCAGGAACTCCTTGTACTCCTCGTTGGTACAGAAGCCCATGACCCGCTCGACGCCGGCGCGGTTATACCAGGAGCGATCGAACAGCAGCATCTCACCGGCCGACGGCAGGTGCGGGACATAGCGCTGGAAGTACCACTGGTGTTTCTCCCGTTCGGTCGGCGTGCCAAGCGCCACGACGCGGCAGATGCGCGGGTTGAGGCTCTGGGTGATGCGTTTGATGACGCCGCCCTTGCCCGCGGCGTCGCGCCCCTCGAAGATGACGACGACCTTGAGGTCTTTCTCCTTGATCCATTCCTGAAGCTTGACCAGCTCGATCTGAAGCTCCGCAAGCCGGGCTTCGTAGATCTTGTTCTTGAGCTTCTTCTTATTGTTTTTCGGCTTGTCATTCCCCGCGTCGGGCCATGCGGATCCACTATTCCCCGTATTGTCTGTCATTGTCGTTCCTCCCGTTCCGGCACAACCCGTTGGCGGGGCTTGTCCGTCCGGAACTGGAGACTATATCCCCGATTATGCTTAGCTGGTAGGTTTGCCGATCAAAGTTTGGTGCAAGAGGTGAGTTGAATGTCGATAGATGGCATTTGGACGGGCGAAGTCTATGGCCCGTTCGGCTGGGAGAACCGCGGTGTGTTTCTGTTCGAGAAAGGCCGCGTGCTCGGCGGCGACAACCGGCAATATACAAAGGGAACGTACGAGTTCGCCGGCGGCGACTTCACGGCCGAGCTCACAGTGCACTATTACGGGCCGCCGCGCACGGTGTACGGCGAGGCGAAAGAGCAGTTCGCGACCAGGGTGACCGGCAAGCTGGTGGGCGAGCTCATCGACGGCATGATCGGCCGACCCGACAAGCCCGAGTATGATCTACAGTTCCGTCTCACCAAACGCATGGAACTGCCGGTCGGCTGAGCGGGTTACGCGCCTTTTTGCGCTCGTTTTGCGGCTTTTGCCGCATTCCTGGCGGTAAACCGCCGCCCTTCGATCAGTTTCAGGAGATCGAAGGAACTGATGATGCCGGTGACC
>JBPCWF010000257.1:0-7922 GCA_051009775.1 Hyphomicrobiales bacterium
CATTTCGAGAAATACAGCGAAGACGACCTCTACAATGACCTGTTCGTCGAAGGCCCCGACGACGTGGCGATCGTCCAGTCGACCTATCTGAAGGATTTCTACAAGAACGGCTTCAACACGATCGAGCGCAACGCCGGCGTGGCGAAAAAATACCCCGACCGGTTCATCGTCAACGGCGCCTTCGATCCGCGCGACGGCGAAAAGGCACTGGAATACATCCACTACATGAAGGAGACCTTCGACATTAAGGGGGTCAAGCTCTACACGGCGGAGTGGAACGGGGCCTCCAAGGGATGGAACCTGAACGATCCCGACGCCTACAGGTGTTTTGAGCTTTGCGAAAAACTCGGCATCCGCAACATGCATGTCCATAAGGGCCCGACCATCATTCCGCTCAACAAGGATGCCTTCGATGTGCATGACGTCGACTATGCGGCTACCGACTTCCAGAACCTGAACTGGATCGTGGAACATTGCGGCCTGCCGAGGCTCGATGATTTCTGCTGGATCGCCGTACAGGAAAACAACGTCTATGCCGGCCTGGCAGTGGCCCTGCCGTTTATTCATGGTCGGCCGCGCTACTTCGCCGAAGTGATTGCTGAACTCCTGTTCTGGGTCGGCGAAGACAATATACTGTTCGGTTCGGACTATGCGATTTGGACACCGCAATGGCTGGTGGAAAAATTCTGGTCGTTTGAGTTGCCCGATGACATCAAGCAGGAACGCGGCGTCGATCTGACACCTGAGATCAAGGAAAAAATCCTCGGTCTCAACGCGGCCAATCTGTATGAGATCGATGTCGAGAAACACAAGGCCAAGCTTGCGAAAACACCTGTTTCCATCGCGGCCGAGTGAGTGTCATGACGGTCCCCAGATCTGGCGCAACCGGAGCAGACCATCAGAACGCACAGGAATCTGAAGTCTGGCAGCAGCTGGATAGAGTCTGCGATCCCGAACTTGACGAACCGATCACGGATATGGGGTTCGTTGAAAGCGTGGATATCGACGGCGACCGGCAGGTCGCCGTCCGGTTCCGCCTTCCGACATACTGGTGCTCGGCCAACTTCGCCTATCTCATGGCCAGCGATATCCGGCTGGAAGTGGAAAAGCTGAGTTGGGTCACGCGTGTTCGTGTCCGGCTCGAGGATCACATGTTCGAGGAGCAGGTGAACACCGGGGTCAATGAAGGTCTGTCCTTCCGGCAGATTTTCGCCGAGCTGGCACCGGACGAGAGCCTCGATGAGATCCGTGAAAAGTTCCGAAAGAAAGCTTTCCAGCGGCGTCAGGAAGTGATGCTGCTTGGCCTCCAGGGTCTGGGTTTTTGCAACGAACGGATTGTCGCAATGACATTGCGTGAGTTCGACACCGTCCGGTTCAGCAACGATGACGATATCCGGCAGAAGGCCCGTTATCGCGAAATCATCGATGAACTGGGGTTGGCCAGGCACGCGAGCGACCCGGCGTTCTGTGACTATGACGGCAGGCCTTTCCGGGCCACGGATCTCGCTGAATACCTGAGCAAACTGCGGGGTGTGAGGATCAATATGGAGTTCAGTGGCGCGCTGTGCCGCGGCCTGCTCGGCACCCGCTACAAGGAGCTCGACCGAAACAGTGATGAGCCGACACTGGTTGATTTCATGCTGGACCGGGTGCCGCCCGCCAGCAGCCTGGAGAGCTGATCTGTCGGTAAATTTCGGCCGGGCGCGTTGAACACCCATCGCCACGGACCGGCAAGAACATGCGTAACCGGTCCTGGGGACCGAAGGGAGAACACAATGCCAAAATTGCTTCTGCATGACATTGAAGCGCGCCGCGCACTGGCCGCAGGCGTCGGAAAACTGGCCGCCGCCGTCGAACCTACCCTCGGTCCAAAGGGCATGAATGCGATGATCGACCGTCCGATAGGGACGCCGTTCATTTCACGCGACGGGGTCAGCATCGCTTCGGAAATCGAACTGTTCGACCGGTTTGAGAATATGGGTGCGCAGGTGGTGCGCGAAGTGTCGATGCAGACCAATGAGGTTGCCGGCGACGGCACGACGACAGCGATCGTCCTGGCCAACGCATTGATCCAGAAAGGCGTCGAGGCTCTGGATGTTGGCGGCCGGCCCGTGGATGTCTGCAAGGGAATCGATCAGGCGGTTGCCGTCCTTGTCGAAAAACTGAAGTCATCGGCGCGCCCGGTCACCGACGGCAAGGTGCTGGAACGCGTCGCGGAGATTGCGGCGACGGACCCGGATCTGGGTGCGCTTGTCGCGGAGGCTTTCAACCGCATCGGCGCCGACGGCGTCATCACAACCGACTACGGCGTCACAACCGAAACCGTGCTGGACATCGTTGAAGGGATGTCATTCGACCGTGGTTACATCTCGCATCACATGGTGACCGATGTCGAACAGATGCTGGCGGTGCTGGACGATCCCTATGTTGTGATCACCGATCAGAAAATCAAACAGCCGGCCCAGCTCGATGCCGCACGCGCGATCGCGGATGCCGACAACAAGCCGTTGCTGATCATTGCAGAAGAGGTTCAGCCCGAGGTCGTGGTCATGCTGCTCGACCAGGGCGGAGCCGGCAAATATGTCGTCGTTCACCCTCCCGAATACGGTCAGTGGCGTCAGGCCATGCTCGACGATCTGGCCATATTGCTCGGCGGCAAGGTTCTGGCGCGCGATCTGGGCAAACGCCTTGAGGACATCACCCGCGAGGACCTCGGCCAATGTGATCAGGTCAGGGTCTCTTCGAACGAAACGGTCATTATTCGCGGCAAAGGCGATGCGAAGGCAATCGCCGCGCGGCGCAAACAGGTGCAGCGTCAATTCGAGCTGGCGCCGCCCAACATAGAACAGGACAAACTGCGCGAGCGCCTGGCGAAACTGTCCGGCGGAACCGCCATCATTTACGCCGGCGGCGTTACGCCGGTCGAGCAAAAGCGCACGATACAACTGATCGACGATGCCCTGAACGCAGTGCGCGCCGCATCTGAGGAAGGCGTCGTGTCAGGTGGCGGGTCGGCGCTGATTCATTGTGATGCGGCGCTCGACGAGATCGCGTCTCAGGCCGAGGGCGATGTTGCAAGAGGCATCCAAATCGTCCGGGACGTCCTGTCTCAGCCGCTCACGCGTATCGCACAGAATGCGGGCCGCGATCCGCAGGAGATCGTTGCCGAAGTCAGAAGCACAAACAGCGGTCATGGCTACAACGCCGCAACCGGCGAATTCGTCAACATGTACGATGCCGGCATCATCGATCCGGTGCGCGCCACTTACAGTGCCCTGACGAATGCCGCTTCCGTGGCGACGCTCATCCTGACGACCGAAACCCTCATCGGCGATTTGGGCGAGGACGAAGATCCCACCTCGGGTCCCGCCCTTGGTGGTGGTGCCGAAAACCTCGGGCGTGAGTGAACGGCGCCTGCATGTAGTTAAGTTTGATAAGAAAGGAACAGGGTATGTGGGCCGCGCGTCTTTACGACTACGATCCGGAGATGAATGTCGAGCTTAAGCTCGAGGATGTGCCATCACCTACGATCAACAAACCCGATGAAGTCGTCGTGAAGGTCGGCGCAGCCGGACTGTGCCGCACCGATCTGCACATCATCGAAGGTGTGTGGAAAGACATCATGGATGTGGAAGGCGCGTTGCTGCCTTACATCATGGGACATGAGAACGCCGGCTGGGTCGAAGACGTCGGAAGCGGCGTCACATCGGTCAAACCGGGGGACGCGGTCATCTGTCATCCGCACCGCTCCTGCGGCATATGTCTCAATTGCCGCTACGGCGAGGACATGCACTGCGAGGCCGGATTGTTTCCAGGTCTCGGTCTGGACGGTGGTTTCGCCGACTATTTCATCACCAACGAACGCGCTTTGATCAAGTTGAACCCCAACGTCACGCCGCTGGAGGTGGCTCCGATGGCGGATGCGGGCATAACCGCCTACAGGGCGGCGAAACGGGCGGCCAAATTGCTCCGTCCCGGCGGCTATTGCGTGCTCGTGGGCATCGGCGGTCTCGGTCACATTGCGCTGCAGTCGCTGCAGGCCATATCGGGCTGCCGCACGATCGCGGTTGAACGTGAACCGGCGGCGCAGAAACTGGCCAAGGATCTTGGTGCCGACTACGTGCTGGAGGGCGGACCGGGCTCGGTCGAGCATGTGATGGAGATCACCGGTGGCGGCGCCCATGTCGTCATGGATTTTGTCGGCGAACTGGGTGTCGAGAACGAGTGCTGGAAAATGGTGCGCCAGGGCGGACAGATGTTCGTCATCGGATATGGCGGCCAAATCGAGGTTCCAACGGTTCATATGGTGATCCAGGAAATCAACATCGGCGGCAGCCTGGTGGGGAATTTTACCGAGCTCGTCGAACTCATGGAGCTGAATGCCGACGGCAAGGTCAATATGCATTACAGCGAGTACAAGCTGGCTGACATCAACAAGGCGATTGATGATTTCAAGAACCGGCGGTTTGCCGGCCGCGGCGTTCTGGTGCCTTAGATGGCTCCGATTTCACTCCGTGGGCGCCCTGTTGCCTTATGGCAACTTGTGCTAGATTTCTGGGACGAGCGGAAAAACGCGGGCGGAAAGCGGTAGGATCGGTAAATCACCCCCTTTTTACTGTGATTTCGGGAGATCGCACGATGGTCGATATCATCTCCAAGAAGGACGGCCCGTACCGGGAAGATGTTGCGGCCAAGCGGCTGATTGATCAAAACCGGCCAATAATAGAGGGCCTTGCCAACCAACTGTCTGGTGGAAACTACTCTGCAATGCGCCGGCCGCCCGAACCGCCGCAGCCGGATGGTTTCATTTTGCATGATCTCGGCGCCCGGACAGCGGCCGAAACGGAACATCGCCCCTATGTCCGCATCAGTTTGAACAACAGGGTTGTGCTTGCTGACGGCGCGACCAACAGTCAGCTGCACTTTCTTGGTGAGGTTCGAGATGGACCGGTCCACCGGCAATTCGTTTTAGCGACCAGACAGAACAAATTCTTTTCACCGTTAGATGATGAACTGGCGGGAAAACTGGCTGACCTGGACCATCGGGCCATCGATGCCGCTTATGCCGAAGAAGACTTGGCTGCCGAAATAGGCGAGCGACTGGGCCTGGAATAAACAATGCGGGCCCTGACGGGCCCGCTGACTGCGTATCGGAGGACATTTCCTTAGTCAGGCGTTGAGTAGACAGATCGGTGAACCCATGAACCAAAGAACGCGCAAACCCGGCCGTTCTGATATTTTTGATGTGAAAGTGCAGGCGGGGACAGTCAAAGGCTCCAGCAAGTTCAATTATGACGAACGCAATGTCATGACGGCCTGGGAGTCGTTTGTGACCGGCGGCGGGCCGCAGGACTATTCCAATGTTCGTTCACTGGTTCGGGATTCCTGGAACCGATGCAAATCCCTTGGAATTGATGCCCATGGCACCGGCGCACCACTGCGCAACGATCTGGAATACCTGAACGAACTGCACGAGGACAACCACGACCTGCTGACCGCAGCCGCCGATTCTCTGGCTATGCTCAGGCATCTTCTGGACAACACTTCGGCGATGATCATTCTGACCGATCGCGACGGTGTTATCCTCGAGAGTTTTGGGGATTCCCGGACCATAGAAGCCGGCCGTGACATCCATCTGGAGGTCGGAGGCGGGTGGAATGAAAGCGCCGCCGGGACCAATGGGATAGGCACGGCGTTGCGCACCGGCAAACCGGTGCTCATTCACGCAGCCGAACATTACTGTCAGGACGTCAAGGCATGGACCTGCGCGGCGGCGCCGATTTTCGAACCGTTCGACGGGAGCATTGTCGGCGTGGTTGATCTGTCCGGTCCGACCGAAATTTTCCAGCGTCACAACATGACGGTCCCGGTTATCGCCGCCCGGCAGATTGAGCAGATCCTGCATCAGCGCGGCAGTGACGAGCGGGTGCAGCTGATGGAGGCCTGCTTTAACAGTGCGCCGACCATCAACGAGGAAGACGGCTTGGTGGTTCTCGACAGGCATGGCCGGGTCGTCTGTCACAAGAACGCACCGGGCATGATGCTTGAAGGAAAAGTCGAACGGCTGATGCGGACTGGAGACAGTCTGTTCTCACCCAAAGCCGACATGACGGAGGCGGATATCGCGGCGTCTTTGCCGGAGGAGTTTACACCGCAGTTGATCAAACATCTGTCGGTCGACGGCAAGGTTCGCGGCACGGTACTGGTTTTCGAAAGTAAGCGCCGTCCGGCGGCAAAGCCTGCAACCCCACCGGTGGAGCGTGCGACGAAATGCGATGTCCCCATGCCAACGATCCTGGGAGAAGCGAAGAACTTCCGGCAGGTCATAGACGTGGTGCGTCGTGTGGCGTGCGGTAGCGGATCCGTTTTGATCCAGGGCGAAACCGGTGTCGGCAAGGAGCTTATCGGGCGCCTGTTTCATGCCTATACGGCGCGCACCCCCGAAGACCCGTTCGTCACCGTGAATTGCGGCGCCATCACCAAGGACCTGTTCGGTGGTGAACTGTTTGGTCACGTCTCCGGGGCGTTCACCGGTGCCTTGCGCGAAGGCAAGAAGGGAAAATTCGAAGAAGCGGATGGCGGGGTGTTATGCCTCGATGAGGTCGGCGAGATGCCGCTCGACGTACAGCCGTTCCTGCTGCGGGCCCTCGAGGACAAGGTCATCTATCGGCTTGGCGACAGCAAGGCCCGGCCGGTTAATGTCCGTCTGGTGGCCCAGACCAACCGCAATTTGCTCAAGGAAGTAGAGGCCGGAAAGTTTCGCAAGGACCTGTATTATCGTATTGGCGCGATCAAGATTTCAGTTCCGCCGCTCCGCGATCGCGGGGGTGATGTGGCCATATTGTTGGATCACTTCAACCGCGCGTTCGCCGATGAGCTGACCCGGGATCCCCTGCAATTCACCGAGGCGGCAATCGAAGCCTTGTCACGCTATCCCTGGCCCGGAAATGTGCGTGAACTGCGCAATCTCATCGAGAATCTGCACCTGACGTCGCCGCAACTCACCATCAAGGTGGCTGACCTCATCAATTCGGGGATTTATGTGAGCGGTGGGGAACGGCACGACGAAGATCACCGGATGCCGGGTTCAACCGATGAGGCGCATGACCTTGACGAACTGCAGAGCCGGATGATCAAAAAGGCGATCCGGGACAACGACGGTAATCTGACCCTGGCTGCCCGGCAAATTGGCGTCGCCCGCAGCACTCTCTACCGGAAGATGGCCCAGTACAACATTCAACGAAGCTACGGTTGAGGCCGCATTCATCACGATGTCCGCCATCGTGGCGGGTTCGATTGAGGGGAAAGGTGCGGCAGGCAACGAAGCAAGAGCCGGGCCCGACAGGTCGACGAGTGAAATCGCGACCGATCTTCTTGCTCTTGCGCAGAGCTCGTCATGCGGCCGGTACGATCATGCCCTCGAGCTTCAGTTCCGAATGCAGCCGTCAGTAGCCACGGCCATAGGCCCGGGTCAGATCGCGCAATTGCGTCAGCACGCTTTCCTGATCCGGTGTCACCCGCCAGGGCGCGGCCTCGGAGATCCCTCCATCGGTTGCAACAAGAGGCGCGTCGGCTTCGCCATGCTCGGCAACCAGCGCCATTGCCCAGCGGCCGAAGAGACGGGCGGGAGCCGTTGCGGCCTCGCGAACTTCGACGCCCTCATGGCGAGGGTCGGCCTTGATGCGGGCAAAGAGGTCTTGCACTTCCGTCTCGGGACCCTCAAGCACCTGGGCGAACAGGTTCTTGTACTCGTAAAGCATAAGGGCGCCGGTCACACCCTGGCGCCGGTTGTTTACGCGTGAGACGCGAAGGATGTCCGCCAGGCCTTCCTGGACCTTTCCGACATCGCCTGGCAGCAGGCTGCGGCTGCGGTAGATCAAACGAAAGCAAGGCTCTGTTTGAGCGCCCACACCGTCGTTCTG
>JBPCWF010000258.1:0-2519 GCA_051009775.1 Hyphomicrobiales bacterium
GCGCCATGGACCGTCGTGATCTTGTTCTTCTTCATCAGATAGGCAACGCCCTGGGTGTTGCCGTCGACGCCCTGCTGCTTGTAGGCCATCATCGCCTTGAGATCGACCTGCGGGTTGGTGACCTTGATGCCCATTTTCTTGAAGCCGTGATTGGCTTCGTCGAACAGTTCGGAAGCGTGCAGGAGCGCCTTGGACGGGATGCAGCCGATATTGAGGCAGGTGCCGCCGAGCGTTTCGCGCTTCTCGACGATCGCGACCTTCATGCCGAGCTGCGCCGCGCGCACCGCGCAGACATAGCCGCCCGGCCCTGCGCCAATAACCACGAGATCGTATGCGTCCGCCATGCCCTTATGCCTCCTCGCAATAGTCCTGCCGCCCGGCCGCAATCACCCCGGTCTCATGCACACGGTTCCGCAAGCATCAGGGCATGATCGGCCGCGACCACGGGCGTTCTAGAGATCGAGGACCAGCCGCTGCGGGTCCTCCAGATTGTCCTTGACCCGCACCAGGAAGGTCACCGCCTCCTTGCCGTCGACGATGCGGTGATCGTAGCTCAGCGCCAGATACATCATCGGCCTGATCTTGACCTCGCCGCCGACCGCCATCGGCCGCTGCTGGATCTTGTGCATGCCGAGAATACCTGACTGCGGCGCGTTGAGGATCGGCGTCGACATCAGCGAGCCGTAGACCCCGCCGTTGGAAATCGTGAAGGTCCCGCCCTGCATCTCCTCGATCTTGAGCTGGCCTTCGCGGGCGCGGCGGCCGAAATCGTTGATCGTCTTTTCGATATCGGCGAGCGACAGGCCGTCCGCCTCGCGCACCACCGGCACCACCAGCCCCTTGTCGGTGCCGACCGCGACGCCGACATGGTAGTAGTTCTTGTAGACCAGATCGTCGCCGTCGATCTCCGCGTTCACGGCCGGAAGCTCCTTCAGCGCCGCGACGCAGGCCTTGACGAAGAAGCTCATGAAGCCGAGCTTGACGCCGTGCTTCTTCTCGAACAGGTCCTTGTACTGGCCGCGCATGGCCATGACCTGTGTCATGTCCACCTCGTTGAAGGTGGTCAGCATGGCGGCCGTGTTCTGCGCGTCCTTGAGGCGCCGCGCGATCGTCTGACGCAGGCGCGTCATGCGCACGCGCTCCTCGCGCGAGGCATCGTCCGCCGGCGCAGGGGCCCGCGCCTGGGCCGGTGCCGGAGCGGCAGGTGCGGATACACCTGTCTCGAGCGCGGCCAGCACGTCGCCCTTGAGGATCCGACCGTCCTTGCCGGTGCCGGCGATCTGCGCCGGGTCCAGATTGTTCTCAGCCACCAGCTTCTGTACCGCCGGTGACAGCGGCTGATCGGCCGCCGCGGCGGCAGGCGCGGGTTCGGGCGCAGGCGCCGGTGCTTCCGCCTTGGCGGGTTCGGGAGCGGCCGCCGGTTCCGCTTTGGCCGCGGGTGCGCCCGCGCCCTCGGCGATCGCGCCAAGCAGGGCGCCGACCTCGACTGTGTCCCCGTCCTTGACCGCGATGTCGGACAAAACGCCCGCCGCGGGTGCCGGCACCTCGACCGTCACCTTGTCGGTTTCCAGCTCGACCAGCGGCTCGTCCGCCGCGACCGCTTCGCCTTCCTTCTTGAACCACTGGGCGATCGTCGCCTCGGTGACCGATTCTCCAAGGGTCGGAACCCGGATTTCTATTGCCATCGTGTCCTCGTCAGTTCTGATCGCCGTGGATCAACTCGTCAGGGCCTCGTCAAGGAAGTCCTGAAGCTCTTTGAGATGCATGCTCATGAGACCGGTTGCCGTCGCCGCCGAGGCATGGCGGCCGACATAGCGCGCCCGGTCGTGTTTGGCGCCGATCTGCTCGAGCACCCATTCGATATTCGGTTCGATGAAAGACCAGGCGCCCATGTTCTTGGGCTCCTCCTGGCACCACACCATCTCGGCTTGCGGAAAGCGCCCGAGCTCGGTGATCATGGCCCGCGCCGGGAACGGATAGAGCTGCTCGACCCGCATCAGGTAGATATCGTCGATGCCGCGCTTCTCGCGCTCCTCGTAGAGGTCGTAATAGACCTTGCCGGTGCACAGGACCACACGCCTGATCTTGTCGTCCTTGACCAGCTTGACCGGCTCGTCCGGCAGGCTCTGGGCATCGTCCCACAGAATGCGGTGGAACGTGGTGCCCGGGCCGAACTCGTCAAGCGTGGACACGGCCCGCTTGTGACGCAACAGCGATTTCGGCGTCATCAGAACAAGCGGCTTGCGGAAGTCGCGATTGAGTTGCCGGCGCAGGACGTGGAAATAGTTCATCGGCGTGGTGCAGTTGCAGACCTGCCAGTTGTCTTCCGCGCAGGACTGCAGATAGCGCTCGAGCCGGGCCGAGGAGTGTTCCGGCCCCTGGCCCTCATAGCCGTGCGGCAGCAGCATGACCAGACCGGACATCCTCAGCCACTTGCGCTCGGCAGAGCAGATGAACTGGTCGATCACCATTTGCGCGCCGTTGGCGAAATCGCCGAACTGCGCCTCCCACAGCACCAG
>JBPCWF010000259.1:0-2709 GCA_051009775.1 Hyphomicrobiales bacterium
ACCACGGAAATCAGGAACACACCCTGGCTCGGTGCGGAAAGCTTGATGTTCATCTCAGGTCCTCTCGCATCTCAGGGCGCCATCATGCATCGATTTCGATGCGCCGCAAGGGCGCGCGCCCTGCCGGAACGTCCGCCCGAGTGCCATGACAACCGGGAACTGGGCATGCTAAAAGGCCCGAAAGTCACCGGGAGAGCCAAGTGAGACATCTGGCCGTTCTGGGCGTCGCCTTAGCACTCATCTCGTGGCCGGCTACCGCCGAAGCGCGCGGAAAGGCCGGCAGCGGGCCGTTCGTCGTCGCGGGCATCGACGCGGCGGCTACGCGCTCGCTGCACGATGCCGAGGGATTCTACAGACAGGGCAACGAGAAGTTCGAAGCCGGTTGGTACGAGCAGGCGGTTTTGGAATATACCGAAGCGATCGGCCTCAAGCCCGATTATGCCAAGGCCCTGACCGCCCGGGGCGTGGCTTATCTCAGGCTCGAACGGCTCGACGAGGCCGTCTCGGACTTCAACCAGGCTCTGGCGTTCAATCCGAGGCTCGCCAACGCCTATGCCAACCGCGGCGTCGTCCATGACATCCGCGAGAACTATCCCCGGGCGATCGCGGATCTGGACAAGGCAATCGAGCTCAGCCCCGGCTTCGCCGAGGCCTATTACAATCGCGGTCTGGTCCATGACCACATGGGCGCTTTTGCCGACGCCATCGGCGATTTCGACACGGCGATCGAGATCAAGCCGGACTATGCCGCGGCTTACGCCGACCGCGGTCTGGCCCGTTCCAGCATGGACGACTACGAGGGCGCCCTGGCGGATGTCGACAAAGCCCTGGAACTGACACCGGATGACCCCACCACGTTCGCCAAGCGGGGCTATGTGCACCACGGCGGAGGGCAGTTTGACAAAGCCCTGGCCGATTACAGCAGGGCAGTGGAAATCGACCCGCTCTATGCGCCCGGCTTCAGCAAGCGCGGCCGGGTCTACTACGACAAGGGCGAGTACGAACGCGCGATCATAGATCAGTCCATGGCGATCAGCCTCGATCCGAAGAGCGACGAGGCCTATTACGTTCGCGGCTACTCCCATCACGCACTCGGGCAGAACGAGGAAGCCGCCCGCGATTATTCGAAGGTCATTGAACTCTCCACCGGCCACCGGGATGTCTATTTCTTCCGTGGCCTCGTCTATGCCGACCTCGGCCGCCTGGAAAGCGCGATCGCCGATTTCGACAAGGCACTGGAGCTCAACCCCGAAGACGCCGACATCCATACCGCCCGGGCCGACGCCCATTGCGCGTTGCAGCACTTCTCCAGGTGTATCCAGGACCTGGACGCGACGCTGAAAACCAGTCCGGAGAACGTCGATGCGATCTACCGGCGCTCCGGCGCCTATTGGCGGATGGGCAGCTATGGCCGGTCGGCGGCGGACTACGTCTCGGCCATGGTCACGAGCACCAGGACGGTCCTGGTATCGATCGCAACCGCCATGGGACAAGCGATGCTGGCGGGCATTCTCGAAGTGCAGGCGGAAGAATTCTACCGGGACAAGCAGTTCGCCAAGGCCATCACGCACTACACCAAGGCGATAGAGTACGACCCGTATATCGTGTCCTCCTATTATTGGCGCGGCAAGGCCTACGCGTCGACCGGGCGGTTCAAGGAAGCCTCGGAGGATTTCACCGTGGTGCTGAGCCTCACGCCGGACAACAGGGAGGCGAAGCTGGCCCGCGCATCGGCCTATCAGGCACTCGCCAAATACGATCTCGCCGTGCAGGACCTGACCGGCTTGCTCGAAACGGATCCCGAAAACGCCCATTACACGTTCGAGCGCGCCTACGCGCTCGGGCTCGCCGGCAAGCATGAGCAGGCCAAACGGGACTATGACAAGGTGATCGCGCTCGACCCCGAGGACCCGGCTGCATATAACGGCCGCGGCTATGTCAATCTGCGGGCGGGCAACTACACGGAGGCGCGCAGGGACTTCGAAAAAATCATCAGCCTGGAGCCGGATAATGCAGGCTATCGCCACAGTTTCGGTGAGTATCATTTCTACAAGGGAGATCCGGACCGCGCCGCCCGGGACTGGCGCCGGGCGTGCCAGCTTTCGTCTGCCGAGAACACGCGCGACTGGCAGGAGACGCTCACGCGGCTCGGTCACTTCAAAGGCGCGGTCGACGGTGTCTGCGACAACCGGATGATCGAGGCGTTCCGTTCCTGTTCAAAGGCCAGGTGCCCGTTCTAGCGAACGAAATGGAGGTCGGTGAACCGCTGGCGGAAGCTGGTAACATCGGCCGCCACCGCTTCCGGGTCCCCGCCGATCGCCCTTGAGATCAGCTCCGCCAGTTCGTCCATATGGTCCGGCGTCATGCCCCAGCGCACGGCCTCCGGCGTACCGATCCTCAGACCGTTGACGTCGCCCTCGACCGGCGCCATGGGCAGTCCGATGCCGCAGGTGAGGATGTTGGCGCGGCGCAGCTTTTTGGCCGCCGCCTGGCCGCCGCCGTAGGCCGCGGCCTCGATGGCGAACTGATGCGACGTGGTGAACCCACCGCTCTTGGCGAAGACGGGCACGCCGCGCCGGTCCAGCGCCTGGGCCAGCGACAGGGCCGTTTCCCCCATGGTCCGGGCATAGGCGGACCCGTGAACCTTCCAGTCGAGCAACGCGACCGCGAGCGAGGCGGACTTGGCGGCATCGAAATTCGCTGTCAGCC
>JBPCWF010000260.1:0-20353 GCA_051009775.1 Hyphomicrobiales bacterium
AATAAAACGAACGTTCGTTCTATATATAAGAAAGCGATCATGGAGTTCAATCCGAAGCCGAACAGCCGCTTCGTCCGATCATCCGGGATCATTCATGGGCCGCGCGCCATTCGTGCGGAGGCTGGAATTCGCCGCGCCACAGTCCGCGTCTTGCGGTGCGCGCCTCGCTTTCCTCCGCGCTGTAGGCGAAGTCCTGTTCGGCGCTGCTGACCGCGAAGCCGCGCCGCACCATCTCGGCGTTGAGGTCGAGCCCGCCCGCCCTGCAGCGGGCCAGCAGGCGGCCGTATTTGTCCGTGCCGGAGCCCGCGCAGGTAACGGGTGCCTGATGTGCGAGCCGCCGCAATGTCCCGGTCGCATCGCGGCCGCAGGGCCACTCCGCTTGCGTCTCGTCGCGGCAGGTCTGGCGTGCCTCGGGCGCATCGATGCCCAACAGCCTCACTTCGCGGCCGCCGACATGAAGCGAGTCGCCGTCGATGATCCGGACTTCGCCTTCGGCCCTGTCTTCCGGCAGGTGGGCGACCGCATAGAGCAGGGTGCCGGCAAGCAGGCATAACAGCACGACGTCCGCCACCCTGCGCAGCCGGCTCCTGGCCGCCCGATATCCCGTCACATTCCTTGTCCAGCGCCGCCCGCCCACGTCCGTCCTCTTGGTCTTGCGATCGCGTCCTGTGAGGCCACCCGCCCGAATCGCCGAGACCCCGCTCCTCAGGATAACGCCGTGGACCCATGGCCCGGTCAAGCCTAGGCTGGCAGAGACACGATCACCTTTCCCATGGAGCACGACAGATGCCGTTCCTGAAGTCCCTGCCCGACAAGGCGACCGTTCCGGATATTCTCAAGCTCAACCGCGACGCCGGCCTCCTGCTGGCCGACTATCACACCGCGGTCATGCGCCAGCCCAGTGCGCTGACCGACGGCGAGCGCGAGTTGATTGCCGCCTATGTATCGGGCCTCAATGCCTGCCAGTACTGCCATGGCGTCCACCGGCGCACGGCGGAGGCCTACGATTTCGATGCCGGTTTGATCGAGGCCCTGATGGACGACGTCGATGCGGCCGATGTCGACCCCCGTCTCAAACCGGTCCTGCGCTACGTGATGAAGCTCACCCGGACGCCGGCAAAAATGACCGAGGCGGATGCGGATGCGGTGTTCGCCGCCGGTTGGGACGATCAGGCGCTGCATGATGCGATCAACGTGGCCTGCCTGTTCAATTTCATGAACCGCCTGCTCGAAGGTCATGGCGTCAAGGGCGAAGCGGCCGTGTTCGAGGCGCGTGGGCCCATGCTCAAGCAGCATGGCTACGCCATGGTCCGCACGGCCCTCGACGATCAAGCCGGGTGATCATGCTCTAAACGTTTGATGCCAAGGGATATTGTCTCCAAACGCCAGCGCGCCTAGGATTGTTGCCGGGGTAAGGCGGAACGCCTTGAAATGATGAGATTTGGACAACGTGTTTCAGACAAGGGTTGGGCAATGCTTTCACGTCTGGCAAGAGCGGCGCTGGGGCCGATTGCGTTTCTTGCAGTCGCCCTGAGTTCGTCCGTCTCCCATGCGGAGACTTTGACTTTCTATGTGCGCAGCGAGCACCCGAGTGTGATCAGCATGGAGTTTTATTCCGAGGAAAGAGAACATGCATGGCCGGGCGGCAACGAGGTCTATGTCGTTGACGATGCCGAGACCCATGAATATGCCCTGAGCTGCCGCCGGGGCGAGAAGATCTGTCTCGGCGCCTGGGTGCGCGGCCAGTCCCGGCAATATTGGGGTGTGGGCAAGAACCGGAAGAGTTCGTGCAAGTCATGCTGTTTCATATGCGACGGCGGCCAAACCCGGACGCAGGTGCTCAATCGCTAGAAATCTTCTCGCGGTCGGTCCAGCGCTCGGCCGCGGCATCGTCCGTGTCGCGTGCCTCGACCCACCGGTCGCCTGAGGCGCCGTCCTCCGACTTCCAGAACGGCGCCTTGGTCTTGAGCCAGTCGATAAGGAACTGGCAGGCATCGAAGGCGTCCTGGCGGTGGGCGGCGGCGGCGATGACCAGCACAATGTCGTCGCCCGGCTCGAGCCGGCCATAGCGGTGCACGATGAGGCTGGCTTCCAGGGGCCAGCGCCCAAGCGCCTCGCGCTCGATCTCTTCCAGCGCCTTTTCGGTCATACCCGGATAGTGCTCGAGCGTCATCGCCGAAATGGCATCGCCGCCGGTCAGTTCGCGGACCGTGCCGATGAAGCAGGCGACGCCGCCGATCTTCGTGTTGCCGCCCTTGATCGCGTCGAGTTCGCGCGCTGTGTCGAAGGGCTCTTGCTGGACCCGGATCATGGTTTCTGTCTTTGGTTCTCGTTGCCACAGTCTAGAGCATGAACCGCAACTGTAACATTGTCTTAGTTGGTGCAGCTGCAGTTGGTGCGATGCGCCGCGCGCACCGCGGAAATGGCCTCCAGGAAGGCGCCCTCGACTTCGTGCGTCTTGGCGTGCGAGGCCTGGATATAGGCCAGCGACTCAAGCCCGCTCAGCGCGATCCGCAGGGCCTGCCAGTGAACCGTAAGCGCGCTCCTGCGCCGTGGCTTGGCGGGTTTGAGGCGGTCGCGCATTGCGCGCAGCGTCTCGAAATGTCCGACCAGTCTGCCCGGCGCGGCGTCAGCGTCGACAATGACGCTCCATAAGCGCCGCGCGGCGCGCGCTTCGGCGGTCATCCGGTCGAGCCGGGCACGGACGTCGTTGCCGTCCGTGTTGGCCGAAGACTTCACGTTCCGCACCAGGGCGATGTCGGCCTCTGCCAGTTTCCAGTCCGCGATCTGGGCTGCGCGTTCGAAATAGGTCGCCGTCTGGACCGCGCGCTTGCGCAAAGGCGCGAGCCGTTCCTGCAGGATGTCCATATATCCCTGCGCGCCGGTGCACAGGGCGGCCGCCGGACGCTGGGTGGCATAGACCTTCAGGTCGGTCGCGACCCGGGTCACCAGCTGATTGCGCAGATGCGCTCTCAACCGAAGATCGATGCCGCGCGTGCGGATCAGTCTCGAGGCCCTGTAGACAAGGGTGCGGTAGGACTTGTCCTTGCGCAGCCGGATCGGCGGGAAGACCCAGTTGCCCGACAATTTGCGCCAGCCGGTATTGACCGATTTCACGGACCGCTTAAGCGCCGGCAGGTCGGTCTCCGCGATCCCGGACAGCGCGTCGTGATAGGCGGCCGCGCACACGCCGGGCGGGCTGGCCGTCTCGGGACCGCTCTCTTCGTCGGCCGAAATGTCTTCTTTCGCGTCTGCCGGCAAGACACCGGCCAGTAGGCCCATGGCAAGCATGCCGACGACCAGTGCCCGGCTCAACGGCCCGGCCGCACCCATTGAATTCACCCGCTCTCCCGCCGCCATGGTTCCCCGAAACGCAACTTACCCTGTGCGCGCGCCATTCGCGCCGCATCCCATGAGCGCAGGAAATCCTCTCGACCGGCAATAGTCAAGATCGGAGCCGCTAGCTGCGCGGCGGCCGGAACAGATAGATGATGATCCAGACGGGCACGATGATCAGCGAACCGAGCAGGATATGCGGCACCGCCCATGTCACGCCGCGATGGAACAGCTGCAGCACCTGTTCCGGCGTGATGCCGATGTCGATCAGAACCTGTTCGGCGGTCACATTGAGTCCGGACAGGACGATGCCCACGATCAGGGACGCCAGGCCGATTTTGACAGCCGAGGCGGCGATCCGGAAGACCAGCCAGCGAGACAGGTTAGCGTGATCCGACATAGCCAAAAACCGTCTATCCCTGAACGGTTTGCCCGGCCCGACGGCGGCGCCGTCGGGCGTTCACTCGACCGCTAAGCATACACACTAGTTGGCGTTGGTATTGGTCTCGGTGTTCTCGTCCTTCTTGATGCCGAAACCCTGGATAAGGTCGTTTATCGTGCCGCCGCCGTCCTTCTTGATCGTCTCCTCGATGGTCTGCTTGACCGTGCCGCCGGTGCCCTCGGTGCCGTCCGTACCGGGTTTGAGGAGCTGCCCGGGATTGACCCCGAGCTTGCTCGGATCGATCTTGCCCAGGCCCTTGAGCTGCTTGAGCGCCGCGGCCGGGTTGTCGAGAACACCGGCAATGTCGGGGTAGATCTTCGGTTTGCTCCACGGGCCTTCGACGACGATCGGGACATTGAACCCGGCCAGCTCCGATTCGCCACCCTGGCCCTGAAGCGAAGCCACCAGCTTGGGGTCGACCTTGTAGTCGAGCCGCTGCCTGGGCATGTCGACCGTGCCCTCGCCGCGCAGGCGCACCAGCGGGCCGATCATCTGCAGGTCGTTGTTGACGGCGATGCCCTTCGCGATCGCATAGCTTGCCGACAGCGACGCGAAGTCGGTCTTCTGGACGTCCGATCGCGACCACCCGCTCAGGATGTTCGTGCCGAGGCCGCGCATCATCTGGGCGATGTTGATACCGCGGACCGCGCCGTCCTTGAACAGAACCTCGCTCCGCCCGCCGAGGCTCGACACCATCTGCTTTTGCGACCGGCCCTGCGCGCTGAGGCGCAGCGTCAGCTTGGCCGTGCCCTCGATCCAGTCGAATTCGGCGAAGTCGCGCAAGAGCGGCAGCGCCGAAACCCGTTCGGCCGCAAGTCCCGCCGCGAGCGTCGGCACCTTCTTGGCGCCCTCCAGCACCAGGAAGCCGGTGGCAAGGCCGTCGTAAAGGCTCAGCTTCTCCAGATTGGCCTTGAGCTGACCGTTCTTGATCGCGACGTTGACCAGGCTCTGGCCGATGGTGGTCTTCTGGTATCTGATCTGCGACGCCGCGAGCCGCAGCTCGGCGTCGACAGCCTTGAGGCCGGTGAAGTCGAACGGCTGATCGCTCCAGCCCTGGTCGCCGGACCCGGAGGATTTTGCGCTCTTCTCCGACAGGTACTGATTGAGGTCGATGCGGTCGACGCCGAGATTGGCGCTGACCGCGGGCCGGGCGCCGGCCGTGTTGATCGCCATGTTGCCCTGCGCGCGCATGCCGTCCAGGCCGATCTTGGCGTCGCTCAATGCGATCTTGTCCTGTCCGATCTGAACCTTGGCGGCGGCGCTGAAATCCTTGAGGCCCCGTCCGGCGGCGAGCGGGCTTCCGGCCCAGTTGGCAAGCGCTCTCAGCGACGGAGACGCGGTGTCGATCGTGCCGTTCAGGCCGAAGCCCTTGGCCAGCGACAGGACCCCTTTGAACCGGGTGCTGAGATGCGCCGACTTGACGTCGAGATCGAGCTTGGCGGTCTTGTCCTTGTTGATCTGGGCAATCGGCCCGATCACGGAGGTGATTTCGATCTTTTCACCGCGCCACATCAATTCGCCGCGGATGTCGAGATTGTCCTCGATTTGCGGCAGTGACAGCGCAACGTTGACGTTCTTGCCCTCGAAAGCGGTGCCCGCGGTCTCGTCGAGATAGCGCACCACACCATCGACGATGCGGATGTCGTTCAGGCTAAGCTGGCGCACGCTGAGGCTGTCCGAAGATGCCGGCTCCGCGCTCGCGGTTTCGCCGGACGCCGCGGCGAAGCTCCAGTTGCTGCGGCCCTTCACATCGGTCACAAGGTTGAGATTGGGCTCCACGAGCTCGAATGTCTTGACCTTGATGTCGCCGTTCAGAAGCGGCATCACCTCAAGGCTCAAACGCAGTTTGCGCGTCGTCAGCATGGTGCCGCGCGCCATGTCGGGCGGATTCGACAGGGAAACGTTGCGCATCGAGACCGCAAGGTCGGGATAGACCGAGAAAGAGATGTTGCCGCCCAGCACCAGATCGCGGCCGGTCTTGTCCTTGGTAACTCTTACAACCTGATCCGCGATCACGTCGGCAGGTATGAAGAACGGCACCGCCAGAACGGCGATAACGATCAGGACGAGTACGAAGAAAAGATACTTCAGCAGTCTCATGATGGGCCCTGCATATGGCAGCCTACGATTCGGCGCAAAGAGCTCGAGAAACTATACCACTGTTACCACGCTCTGCCTTACATGTGCAGATCACGGTTTTCTACATGATTTCAATAGCAACGCAAACGAATTGCAGGTCATAGGCGCAGCCGCCGTGCGCGATGGCGCTCACCGGTCGAGCTTTATGCCGAGCGCGCCGGCAACGTCGTCGACGACGCTCTCCAGCTCATCGTCCTTGCCATGCGCGGGCGATGTGGCCAGTTCGTTCGACATGAACGGGCGTTCGTAATCGGCATGAAAGATCTCGCGCCATGGCCGGCGCCAGCACTGCATGGCGAATTCCTGGTTTTCGGCGCCGAACTGCCGCTCGAGGGCATCGCGGGTGTCATTCGTGACGCCGTTGAAGCGTTCGGCGTTCCAGCCGGCCTGTTGCGCCAGTTTCAGCGCTTCGATCCTCAGTTTGTACCGTAACGGCCGCGGCAGCCGCGCGCCGCCATAGGCGGCAAGCCTGCGCATCAGCTCCACCGTCATCGGGCCGGGGCCCGTATTGCGCACCCGCGACGGCGGTGGGATGCCCGCCAGGCGATCGCCGCCGAGCCCGAATTCGGCGAAGAACCGTGTCACCAGGTCAGGCGCCAGTTCGGTCTCGGTGAACGGAATCGGATGGAACGCCGCTCCGGTCGGGCCGCTCCATTGACGATAGTAGCCCGGCAACCGGTACCGCCGGTCGCGCCGCGCGCGGTCCACGAAGGCGGAGAAGGTCTCCGCGGTGCGCAGGGTCCGCACACTTTGGGTGTAGGCGGAGTTGATCGCCAGGTGGTGCGGCCGGATCAGGACCGCCACCTTGAGCGTGAAGCCGGTGTCCGCGGCGATGGCGCCAAGCCGGCGGGGCAGCAATTGCCAGCGCCGCACGTGCTGCAGGTTCTCGTAAGTCAGGATCAGGCTGTCCGAAGCGCTTTCCGCCGCGCTCCGCTGAAGGTCGCGCATCGCCCGGCGCCGCGCGCCCGGCGCGCCCCGGCCGATCAGCGCATCACCGAAACGGGTCAACCCCTCCAGATGTGCGCCCCAGGGAAGCACGCAGTCGATACCGGCGGCGTGCAACGCCTCGCGGTTGGCCACGAGATGGGCCTGCAGGGTCGTGCTGCCGGCCTTCGGCGCTCCGATATGAACGATCAGCTGTCGCATCGACGTCGTCCTGCCGCGGGGGCGCGGTTCTTGAAATCCGGTCCGCGCGCCCGGTCCAGTCAGACGGTTCACTTTTCCCTTGTCAACCGGGCGCGCACCGGGCCTATAACCTGCCAGCCGCGCTGTGCACAACAGGCACCGGCACCAGTCGAGGGAAGGGACAATGGACAAGCCGCTTTGGGAGCCGTCGGAGCAGAGGATCCGGGACGCCAACGTGACGCGCTTTATGGCGTATGTGAACGAAAAGCACGGTGCCGGCGCCAATGGTTACGACGCGCTGCACGCATTCTCGGTCGACCGCCAGGAAGAGTTCTGGACGGCGGTCTGGGATTTCTGCGGGGTCAGGGCGTCGACCCGCGGCGACCGTATCATCGCAGACGGCAGCAGGATGCCCGGCGCCAAATACTTCCCCGACGCCCGCTTCAACTATGCGGAAAACCTGCTGCGCCGGCGCGACGACACCCCGGCGATGATCTTCCGCGGTGAGGACAAGGCACGTTCGACATGGTCCTGGCACCAGCTCTACGATCTGGTGTCACGCATTGAGCAGGGCCTGGCTGCGGCCGGCCTCGACACCGGCGACCGGGTCGCCGCGGTGGTGCCAAACATGCCGGAGACAGCGGCCGCCATGATGGGCGCGGCCTCGCGCGGCGCCATCTGGTCGTCCTGCTCGCCGGATTTCGGCGCGCGCGGTATCCTCGACCGGTTCGGTCAGATCGGCCCCAAGGTTCTGTTCGCGTGCGACGGCTACTATTACAACGGCAAGGAAATCGACATCGCCGAAAAGCTTGGCCGGGTCGCATCCGAACTGCCGAGCGTGGAGAAAGTCGTCATTATCCCCTATCTCGGCCGGGCCGACGAGGTCGCCGCCGGTATCGACGGGGCCGTGACGCTCGACGCCCTGATCGCCGATCATGACCCGCGCGATATCCCCTTCACCCAGGTGCCGTTCGATCACCCGCTCTACATTCTGTTCTCGAGCGGCACCACGGGCGTGCCGAAATGCATCGTGCATTCCGGTGGCGCCGTTCTGATCAAGCATTTGAGCGAGATCGTGTTTCATTGCGATGTGAAGCCCGGCGACCGGCTGTTCTACTTCTCGACCTGCGGCTGGATGATGTGGAACTGGCTGATGTCCGCGCTCGCCTGCGAGGCGACGCTCCTGCTTTACGACGGCTCGCCGTTTGCGCCGTCGGAGCGGGTGCTGTTCGATTTCGCCGACGAAGAAGGCATGAACGTCTTCGGCACTTCGGCGAAATATATCGATGCGCTCAAGAACACCGGCTGGCGGCCCAGGGACACGCATTCGCTGGCGTCGGTGCGCACCATACTGTCGACCGGGTCGAGCCTGGTGCCGGAGAGCTTCGATTTCGTCTATGACGCGATCAAGCCGGATGTCCAGCTGTCGTCGATGTCCGGCGGCACCGACCTTTGCGGCTGTTTCGTCGGCGGCTGCCCGATACTCCCGGTCTGGCGCGGTGAGATCCAGGCCAACGGCCTGGGCATGGCGACCGATGTCTGGGACGAGAACGGCCATCCGTTGAGCGCAGGCAAAGGCGAACTGGTGTGCTCGAAGCCGTTCCCGACAATGCCGCTTGGCTTCTGGAACGATGACGATGGGGCCAAGTACCACAGCGCCTATTTCGCCCGCTTCGACAATGTCTGGTGCCATGGCGATTTTGCCGAATGGAGCGGCCATGGCGGCTTGATCATTCACGGCCGCTCCGACGCCACGCTCAACCCGGGCGGCGTGCGCATAGGGACGGCGGAAATCTACGCCCAGGTCGAGCCCATGGCGGAGATCCAGGAGGCGATCGCCATCGGCCAGGACTGGCAGAACGACACCCGTGTGATCCTGTTCGTGCGCCTGAGCGAAAGTGTAGCGCTCGATGACGACCTGACCGCCCGGATCAAGCAGCGGATCCGTGCCGGCGCATCGCCCCGGCATGTGCCGGCAAAGGTGGTCGCCGTGGCCGACATCCCGCGCACGAAATCCGGCAAGATCACGGAGCTGGCGGTGCGCGATGTGGTCCACGGGCGCGAGGTCAAGAACACCGACGCGCTGGCCAATCCGGAGGCGCTCGACCTGTTCCGCGAGATCCCGGATCTGCAGACCTGATCCCCAGCAAGGGGGCGCACAGGCGGCCTTAAGCTTTCTTCCACCATAGCGCGGCCTGCGCCGCGGCCAGAAACCGGGCGCCACCTGTCCGCCAGCCGGGCGCAGGTGCCTGCGTGGCCGGAAATGCGCGAAAAACGGCACTTTTCCTGTATGCACGGTGTGAATCAGACAGCGTCCGGCGGCGTGCGTGCCGGCGCCTGACCGCTAAAGATTTAATAAAATTGAAATCCAATGTAGATGAACCGTTACCTATTTTTCGAATGTATAGCAATTATTCTTAGCCGTTAAAGAATTTACTCACTGCTGACGGATAAGGTTCGTACGCTAATGTCAGTATACAAATAGAAACCACGAAAATATTGGGTTGCGTCATGAGTGTGTACAAGAATGGATACTTCGGGGTCGTTGCCGGTGCAAAGGCGATAGGACGCAAGTTCACGTCGCTGTTGCGTGACCGCTCCGGCCATGTCGCCATGATTTTCGGCGTTGCCGCGCTGCCGCTGTTCATAACCGTCGGCGTTGCCGTCGATATGTCGCAGCAGTCGAGAGTGCATCTGAAGCTGGCGGGCACGTCGGACGCGATCGCGTTGGCCGCCGCGCGCAGCTACAAGGACCATGACACCCGGGATACCATCGGCGACAAGTTCCTCGATGTGAACCTGGAAGACGAGTACGGTCCGGGCGTGACGGTGCGCAGTCTCAATGTCGATTTCGACGACGAGGCGCGTCTGGTCACGGTCAACCTCGTTGCCGACATTCCGACCATCATGATGGGCATCGTCGGTGTCAACAAGACGACCGCCAATCTCAGAAGCATGGTCACCTATGAAGGCCACGTGTCTGAGCCGGTGTCGCTCGGTCTGGTGCTGGACGTGTCCGGTTCGATGAACACGAACGACAAGATCGGCACGCTGCGGACCGCCGCGCGCCGCCTGTTGCTCAAGCTCAAGAGAGCCGATCCGGACAAGGTCTACGTCCGCAGTGGTCTGACGACCTATTCGTCGAGCATTCAGCAGACCGTCAGCATGCGCTGGGGCGTCAACCGCGCCAGGCGGGTGATCCGCGACCTCACCGCCGGCGGCGGCACCCAGTCGACCGAGGCGGTCGAACGGGTCGGCAACTGGCTGATGGGCGACACCGAACACGACCATCACGCCACGCAGGAAGTGCATGAAGGCGAGGAATTCAACCTGCACCGCTTCATGATCTTCATGACCGATGGCGACAACAACTACAGCTCGGACGATGTCGAGACCAAGGCTCTGTGCGATACGTACAAGGCCGACGGTATCGAGATCTATACGGTGGCCTTCGAGGCGCCGGCCGGCGGCCGTGCTCTGCTCGAGTATTGCGCCACCGACGAGAGCCATTACTTCGATGCCGCGGACGAGGACGAATTCCTGCTCGCCTTCGACGAAATCGGCGATCGTATCGAAACCGCACTCCTGCGTATCGTGGAGTAGTCCGCAACAACCGCCCGGCCGGGCCGCCGCGTACAGAGCATCTGTGCCATGGCGGCCTGACCGGCCCGGTTGGCGGCGGTGCGCCGCAAGCTCTCACCACATCGAGAGCAGGCCAATTCACACCAGTTCGGCGTTTCCCATTGCACTTGCATCGGCGGATGTAGGTGCAATTTTCGTTACCGGTTTCGTTAGGATTCTATCTACTGGAGAAATTTATTCGCAATACCCGTGTCGTATGGTTGCAACCTTGGCAGGAAGAACTGGCATAGACACTCATAACGAAAAGCGGGTTGCGTCATGCGGATCAATAATTCCCTCGGGTTCAGGAGCGCTGCGGTTGTAAATGCCGTGGCGCGCAAGCTTACGGCGCTGTGGCGCGACCGCTCCGGTCATGTCGCCATGATCTTCGGCGTCGCCGCGATCCCGCTCTTCATCACCGTCGGTGTCGCCGTCGACATGTCCCAGCAGTCGAGGGTGCATCTCAAGCTCGCGGGCACGTCGGATGCGATCGCGCTGGCCGCCGCGCGCAGCTACAAGGACGAGGTAAACCGGGCGACGATCGGCGACAAGTTTCTCGATGTGAACCTGGAAGACGAATACGGTCCGGGCGTGACGGTGACCAATCTGACGGTCAATTTCGACGACGAGGCCCGGCTGGTCACGGTCAATCTCGTCGCCGACGTGCCGACCGTCATGATGGGCATCGTGGGCGTCCACAAGACGACCGCCAACATCAAAAGCATCGTCACCTATGAAGGTCAGGTGTCCGAGCCGGTGTCTCTGGGCCTCGTGCTCGACGTCTCAGGTTCGATGGACGGCGACAAGATCGACACATTGATCACGGCCGGCAAACGCCTTTTGAACAAGCTGAGGAAAGCCGACCCGGAGAAGCAGTATGTCCGCACCGGCCTCGTGACCTACGCCTTCGGCATCAAAGAAACCGTCAACATGAAATGGGGCACCAACCACACCAAGAAAGAGGTCAAGAAGCTTGAGGCCGGTGGCGGTACCGCCTCGACGGATGCGGTCGAACGTGTCGGCGGCTGGCTGACGGGCCACAGCGAACATGATGCGCACGAAGCCCAGCCGGTTCATGACGGCGAGGAGTTCAACCTGCACCGGTTCATGATCTTCATGACCGACGGCAACAACAATAATGCTCCGGACGACACCGCCACCAAGGTGCATTGCGATCTGATCAAGGCCGACGGCGTCGAGATCTATTCGGTGGCATTCGAGGCGCCGGAACGCGGCGAGGAACTGCTGCGGTACTGCGCCAGCGGCGAGAGCCACTATTTCGATGCCGACGACGAGGCGGAGTTCCTGAAGGCGTTCGACGAGATCGGCGACCGGATCGAGACCGCGCTTCTGCGCATCGTCCAGTAAACCAAGAATTCGCGAAGGACCGGGCCGTTCCTGGGTTGATCAGCCCAGGGGCGGCCCGAGTTTTTCGGCGGCCGCGCGGCCGTGCCGACATACCGGAGGTATTGCTGGATTCGGTAAAATTTTAGTTTTTGGCGCAACCCGTTGGCAATCTTTGCGATGTATGGTCGCACCTAGGGCAGGTTTTGACGACATACGATACAGCAACAGAAAAGCGAGTTGCGTTATGGGTATGAATAATAACCTGTTTTTCGCAAGTGCAAAGATCGCCAATGCTGCCTTGCGTAAGGTAAAAACCTTCAAGCGAGATCATTCCGGGCATGTCGCCATGCTCTTCGGCATCGCAATGCTGCCGCTGTTCATCACGGTCGGCGTCGCGGTCGATATGGCGCAGCAGTCCCGGGTTCATCTGAAACTGGCCGGCACGGCGGACGCCATCGCGCTTGCGGCCGCACGCAGCTACAAAGATACCGAGACCCGTGACACCATCGGTGACAAGTATCTCGAGGCCAACCTGGAAGACGAATACGGTCCGGGCGTCACGGTCACCGGTCTCACGGTCAATTTCGACGATGACGCCAGACTGGTCACGGTGAACCTGGTCGCCGACGTGCCGACCATCCTGATGGGCATTGCCGGCATCTACAAGACGACCGCCAATATCGACAGCACGGTCACCTATGAGGGCCAGGTGTCGGAGCCGGTGTCTCTTGGTCTGGTGCTCGACGTGTCCGGGTCCATGAACACGAACGACAAGATCGGCACGCTGAAAACCGCGGCCACGCATCTGCTCGAGAAGCTTGAGACGGCGGATCCGGAAGAGCTCTATGTCCGAACCGGTCTTGTGACCTATTTTTCAAGCATTCGCGAAACCGTCGGCATGGATTGGGGCACTGGCCATACGCTGGCTGAGATCCCCGGTCTGTGGGCTGGCGGCGGCACCAAATCGACCTCCGCGGTCAACCTTGTCGGCGGCTGGCTGATGGGCAATACCGAACACGACCATCATGCGGCCCAGGAGGTGCATGAGGGTGAGGAGTTCACTCTGCACCGCTTCATGATCTTCATGACCGACGGCAACAACAACTACTCGTCTGACGACGTCGCGACCAAGGCCCTGTGCGACAGCATCAAGGCCGACGGCGTCGAGATCTACTCGGTGGCGTTCGAGGCACCGGCCGGCGGCCAGGCGCTGCTGCAATACTGCGCCACCGACGAAAGCCATTACTTCGATGCCGACAACTCCGAGGAGTTCCTCGCCGCATTCGACGAAATCGGCAACCGCATCGAGACAGCACTCCTGCGCATTGTGAATTAGACAGCAACTCCCGACCATCAGGCCGCCGAAGCCCGTTCAGGACTTCGGCGGCCTGAACTTTTTCGGCTCCTTGAGCGTGTGATTGAGGAGCATGACCGGGATCAGCCCCGACAGCACGATGGTCAGCGCCGAGAGCGCGCTCTCCTCGAGCAGGTCGAGCGACGCGTAGGTGTAGACATGGGTCGCCAGCGTGTCGAAATTGAACGGCCTGAGGATCAGGGTCGCAGGCAGTTCCTTCATGCAGTCGACGAACACCAGGAGGCCGGCGGTCGCGATCGCCGGTCGGATCAGCGGCAGGTGCACTTCGCGCAGCGCGCCGGCGGATGTCCGCCCGAGCGTGCGCGCCGCCGCCGCCAGGTTGGGGGTCACGCGCCCCAGCCCGGTCTCCATCGCGCCGTAGGAGATCGCCAGGAACCGCACCACATAGGCATAGACGATTGAGAAGATCGTGCCTGTGAGCAACAGCCCGGTCGACACGTTGAGCACGTCCCGGGCGATGCCGTCGACCGCATTGTCGATTTGCGTCAGCGGCACCAGGATGCCGATGCCGAGCACCGCGCCCGGCACCGCATAGCCGACGCTGGCGAAGCGAATGGCGATCTGGACGAAATCCGACCGCGCCAGGCGGTGGGCATAGGCCAGGAACAGGCCGATCGCGATCGCCGCGCTGGCCGCGATTACCGACAGCATGAGGCTGTTGCGCACGAAGCGCAGGTAGTTCTCGTTTGCGGACACGTCGAAATTGTTGATCGCGAACTGCAGCAGGACCATGCCCGGCACGACGAAGCCCAGGATGACCGGCAGGACGCAGACCGTGGTCGCGAGCAGCGCCCGGCCGCCGCGCAGCCGCTGGCGCTTGGGCCTGCGCTCGCGCTGCGACATGTGGTGGTAGCGCTGCCGGCTGCGCGCCAGCCGCTCCAGCCAGATCAGGGCGAACACGAAGATCAGCATGACGCTGGCGATCTGCGCCGCGCCGCCGAGATTGCCGCGCTCCAGCCAGGTCGAGTAAATCCCGACCGTCAGCGTGCTGACGCCGAAGAATTCGACCGCTCCGATGTCGTTCAGGCATTCCATCATGGCGAGCGAGACGCCGACCACGATGGCCGGCCGCGCCAGGGGCAGGGCGACGGAGAAGAACGTTCCCGCCGCCGTGCGCCCGAGCGTCCGGCTGACCTCCAGGTGGCACACCGACTGCTTCAGGAAGCTCGCCCGCGAAGTCAGGAAGACATAGGGGTAAAGCACGAAGGACATGACGAATATGGCGCCGGAGAGAGAGCGGATCTCGGGAAACCAGTAGTCCCTGGCGCTGGTCCAGCCGAACAGGTCGCGCAACCCCGTCTGAACCAGTCCGGAATACTCGAACACGTCGACATAGGTGTAGGCGATGATGTAGGTCGGCGTTGCCAGCGGGATCAGCAGCGCCCATTGCAGCCACTTGCGCCACGGAAACTTGTACATCGTGACCAGCCACGCCGTTCCGGTGCCGATCAGGAAGGTGATCAGCCCGACCCCCGCCATCAGCGCGATGGTGCGCATGACGTAGCCGGGAAGGACGGTGCGGACCAGGTGGGGCCAGATGTTTTCCGTCGGAAACAGGGCGAGAACCCCGATCGCGATGACCGGCATCGCGACCATCACGCTGACCACCACCGCGCCGACGCCCCAGGCGCGATCCGTATCGCCCCGGATGATGGGCGGCCGTTCGCCGGCGGAGGAGGCCGAGTGCCGTTCTCGGAAGATGTACTGCATGGTCCCTAGATGTCGATGCGGGCATGCGCCGCCATGTCGCGAGCATGGACTGCGTGGCGATGTCCGGCCTTGATTTGCATCAGAACGGTTTTTGATTCATTCTAAGTTGCAATTCATTCTCAATATGAGCTTACGGTTGCGTTATAGGAGCGCGGGCGGCTGCGGTCAATTCACGTGCCGCGGCCGGCGCGCGGCGTTGCGACGCGGGAGCCTTGTTGACTTGGGCCGGGCCGTTGGCGGGAGCGTGCCGTCCTGATGTCGTTCGGGCTCAATCCGCCAGCACGCGGGTGGTCGGGAAGGTGATCTCCACCCGGGTGCCTTCGCCCGGTGCGCTTTCGATGTCGAACGACGCCCGGTTGGCCTCCGCCAGTGCCTTGGTCAGCGGCAGGCCGAGGCCGGTGCCCGGCTTGTCGGGCCGCTCGGTGCTCTCGACCCGCTGGAACGGTTCCATCGCCTGGACCAGTTCGTCCATCGACATGCCGATGCCGGTGTCCTTGACCCTGAGCGTCACCTGGCCGGTTTCGTCGAGCAGGGCGGAGACGATCACCTGGCCGCCCTGGTCGGTGAACTTGACCGCGTTCGACAGCAGGTTGAGCAGGATCTGGCGCATGCTGCGCTGGTCGGCGACCACGTTGGGCAGGCGGTCGCCGATGCTGGTGCGCAGGATGATCCGGCCGCGCGTCGCCTGCGGCTGAATGATGCCGATGCACTGCTGGATGATGTCGCCGAGATCGACGCTGGTGAAGTTGAGCTCGAGCTTGCCTGCCTCGACCTTTGACAGGTCGAGCAGGTCGTTGATCAGGCTCAGGAGATGTTCGCCGCTGGCGTGGATGTCGGTGACGTAGCCCTTGTACTTGTCGTTGGAGATGGTGCCGAACTTCTCCGACTTCATCACCTCGGAGAAACCGATGATGGCGTTCAGCGGGGTGCGCAGCTCGTGGCTGATATTGGCCAGGAACTCCGATTTCTGCGCGTTCGCCCGTTCGGCCTGGTCCTTGGCGTTGCGCAGATCGACTTCCGTGCGCTTCCACTGGGTGATGTCGCGGATGACCGCGCAGAATTTGGGCTTATCCTCATCGCCGCCGGCATGGGCGTAGATCCGGCCGACCGTGACGAACAGCGGAATCTCGCCGCCCTGCTTCTCGACCGCCACGATCTCGCGGCCATCGTTGAAAATGCGCGCCAGCCCGCCGTCGCTGAGGGCGGCCAGATAGTCGCGCACCGTCTTGACGCTGTCCTGGGTCAGGAAATCGTAGATCGGCCGGCCGATGGCCTCCTGGGTGTCATAGCCGAAGATCGCCTGGGCGCTGGCATTGAGCGAGTCGATCCGGCCCTTGTGGTCGAGCGTCACGACGCCGTCGGTCGCGGTATCGAGGATGGTCCTGAGGTCTTCGTCGCTGGGGCCCGAATAGGCCGGCTTGCGGGGCTCGCAGGGCTTCGGTTCCACGGGCGGCGGTGCCGCCGTTTCGGCCGTTGCGGTGTCCTCCGCCGCGGCCTCCTCGGTTTCGGCCTCCTCCGTTTCGTCCGCTCCCAGGGTCTCCGCGATCTCGCGGAAGGCGGCCTCTTCCGCCTCGCTCATCTTGCCGTTATCGGCCGGCGTCGCGGGCTCGGTTTCGGCCTGAGGCTCGGGTTCGGCCTGAGGCTCAGGTTCGGCCTTGGTTTCGGGCTCGGGCCGCGCGGCGGCCGGGCCGGCGGCGGCAACCGGCACCGGCGCGCCAATGCCTCTGTAGCCGGTGAACGCGCCGTCGGCGGTGAACAGGGCGACCGCGCTCAGATAGGTCGGCCGGGTGCCCTCGGCCGCGGGCCAGTCGACCACGGCGCGCCAGGCCTCGCGCGCGTCGAGCGAGCGTGCGATCAGGCCGTCCCGGTCGAGGTGGAGCATATCCGCAACCTCGGCCCAGGACCTGCCGATCACATCGGGCCCGGCGCCCTCGTCGCAGGTGAGTTCGGTGAAGCTCAGCGTCGCGTCCAGCTCCCAGGTGAATGTCGCCGCCGCGGCGACGAAATCGGTCAGGCGTTCGACCGTGTCGCGCAGGTCGTGCTCCAGCGCGCGGCGCTCGGCGACGTCCTCGAACAGCACGAGAAATGTCTGCTCTTCCTCTTCGCCGCGCGGCAGGGTGTCGATATGGATACGGTGGCACCGCGGTCCGAACCGGGTGGTGATGTCGTAGAGCTCGCTGACCACGCCGGCGGCGCGGGCGCGTCTGACAAGGTCGTCGGCAAGCGCCGGCGTCGGCAGGACGTCGCTCAGGCTGCCCGGCAGCTGATAGGCCCAGAGGTCGCGCGCCGCGCTGTTGCCGTAGAGCAGCCGGCCGTTGCGCGTCATCACCGCGGCGGCAAGGGGCAGGGCGTCGAAGGCGCCTTGCGTGACCGTGCCGTCCGGCTTTTCGGCTGTCTGGTCCGGCTCGACCGCGACCACGAGCATGCCGGGCCGTCCGTCGGTCAGGGTGTGAGCGAAGCAGCGGCACCTGAGCGGCCATTTGCGCGTCGAGCCGGCGAAGGCAAAGCTTGCCTCGGCGCTTTCGCCCGCGCCCAGTTGCTTGAAGATGTCCGCCAGCTTGGCGATACCGGCGTCGGCCGTGCTGAACCGGCGGTCGATCAGGTCGAACAGGGTTTCCCCGCCCCACAGCGCGATGCCGGCCCGGTTGGCCCAGACGACGCGCAGGCGCTCCGCGTCCCACACCCAGGACGGGGCGGGATTTCGGCTCAGCGCGTCGAGCGTGGGTGCAGTGTCACCGGTCACAATACGCCTCGTATCCAGGCAGGTTTGAAACCGTGTCCTGGGTGTCTTCGCTGGCCTCCCGCTTATCGTTATGCTCAAAAGCGTGTCAGGACGACATGCACGAGAGCTGCCGCAGTGCCCTCTGGGTGATCATCTTAGTGGTCTGCCCGTTGCCCCGTCCACCGCCATCTAAGCGATATTAACACAAAGGTAAAGGGCTGCGCACCGTGACGCACGGCACAACGGTCCGGTTCCGTATCGATTGGGACGCCGCGTCCGCATTGACACAAAATGATCATAATGCAACGCAACATTAATGTTGCAATGCACAATGGAGAGGGCTAATTACTGAGTCGAACAGAAAAAGCCACTCCCCCCGGCGATTGCGCCCGGGGTCCCATGTGAAGGAACCATACGACATGAACCAATCCGCCAAGAAGGCTGCCGCGGCGGCCACCGAGCAGGTCGAGACCGCTTCCGCCGATCTGCGTGAGATGACCGAGCGTGGCCTGGACCAGGCCAAGGCCGCCTATGACCAGTTCAAGGGCTCGGCCCAGGAAGCCGTCGATCTGCTTGACGGCTCCACCAATGCGCTCAAGACGGGCGGCACCGCGCTCAACATGAAGGCGATCGAGTTCGCCCAGACCAATATCAATGCGGGCTTCGATTTCGCCCGCCAGATCGCCTCGGTCAATGACGTCCAGGAGCTGGTTGAGCTTCAGTCCAAATTCGCCCGCGATCAGTTCGCCGCCTACACCAAGCAGGCGCGCGATCTGGGCGAGCTGTCGGTCAAGGTTGCCGAGGGTGCGTCCAAGCCGCTGGCCGAGGGCGTGAAAAAGTCGCTCGAGCAGGCCAAGCAGGTGTTCCCGCAGGCCTGACGCCGGCGGTCGCAGAGAACCAGCCCGGCTGCCGCGCTTTCGCGTGGAGCGGCCGGCGCCGAAGGGCCCGGTTTTGCCGGGCCCTTTGCTTTTGCCGGGGGCCGTGCTGCGGGCTGCCTGTGTGCGCCGGATGGCTTGACAGGCGGACGCGGCGGCCTTACATGGCGCCAGACGGCCGTCGCCTTGCAATGCCCAAATGTTCGGCGTAGGGTGCGGCCGTTCCACACCCCTTCGTGCCGCCTTAGCTCAGTTGGTTAGAGCGCTAGATTGTGGATCTAGAGGTCCCCCGTTCGAACCGGGGAGGCGGTACCATTCTCCTTCATTGCTGGCCTTGCCAGGATCGGAAATTCCGCAATCCGGTCCCGCTTGACGTTCCGTCCGGAGCCCCTGGAACTGTGAACCCCTTCACAGAGCGCGGAGGGCGATACATGCCAGGATCCACACTGTCGGCCATGCTCAGGGTGTGGAGGATCAGTGATGGCAACCGGAACATCCCCCGGGAACGAGATCACCTCGCGCGAATACAAGATGATGCTGCACGTCGAGCCGTTTCTCGGCGGTGCCGGGCGCCGCGCCGATGCCGTCGAGCACTGCTGGCGCATGTTTGCGGCCCTGCTGAAAGCCGAGAACCTCAAAACCGTCGGCATGCTGACGCCGGGCAAAGCCAAGAAGCAGCGCTTTGTCAGGTTTTACGATACCGGCGGCCGGGCGCTCAGACGCGACTTCGGGCTGGTCTTTCGCCTGCGCCGGCCCCAGAAGCAGAACAGCAGGTGGGCGGCGACCCTCAAATCGCGCACCGGCGACCGCATACAGGCCACGCGCTATAACCTGCGCCCGAGAAAGGCAGCGTCGGGCAAGGCGAAGTTCGAGGAGGACATCAAGACGCCGTTCGGGTCGCGCCAGGCGTCGTTCATGGCGCTGTACAGCCAGTCTGCGACGGCCAAAACCAGTGAGCCCGGCGTCCCGGCCGTTCTCGGCGATTGCCTGGAAACGTTCAAGGGCTCGCCACAGCTCGACGCACTGGACCTGTCCGCACCGGTCCGGCTGGTCGGCGATTTCGAGGCCAAGGAGTTTCTCTTCGACGGCGCGGAGATCGTACTGACGCCGAAGGTCCGGGCCGAATGCGCCGTCATCGTCTGGACCAGGAAGGGCGGCGATCGCCACCGTCCGATCGTCGCGGAAATGAGCTTCCGCTACAAAACCGACGGCAAGGATGCACGGGTCGATGTCGCGCGCAACGCCTGGACCGCCTTCAAGACCCTCTACGGCGCCCGCAACTGGGTCAATCCGCAAAGCAGGACCAAGACCGCCTTTGCCTATGGCTTCGCCGCAAGGTGAGGACAGCATCTTTTCTCCGGAGTTGAACCTTCCCCGCTGCGCTGCTGGCTCTAGCTGAACACCAGCCTGTCCGGCTTGTAGCGCCCGATATTCCGGCACCGCTCATGGATCGGCCGCGCGTCGCCCGACGGGTTACACCGGCACTGTCAGACACTGTGCGGAACTTCACATACGGCCTCGTCGGGCGAACCTAGAATTGCGGCTTCATTTGAGGTCATCCGCGAAATGCCGGCTTCAGGCAAACATTCGAATCGCAAATGTGAACCGGTGGCCGAACAGACCTGAACAGACCGCGGCACATCCGACAAAGGGAGAAATGC
>JBPCWF010000261.1:0-2650 GCA_051009775.1 Hyphomicrobiales bacterium
GCAGACGCCTGAGCGCTTTCGACCAGATTGGTGATCGCGCTGATACCGGCATCGGCGGCCTCGATGGTCTGAACGGCAAGGCCGACAGAATCCAGGAGACGATTGAGGTCGCCTGCGCGGTTGTTAAGTGCCGACGCCGTGAAGAAGGACGCCGGATCGTCAAGCGCACTGTTCACCTTGAGGCCCGTGGACAGACGTTCCTGGGTTTTGCCCAGAAGGTCCGCCGTGGACTGCAAAGACAGCAGATTGCTGCGAACAGAGGATGACAGGATAATATCAGACATTACTTTTCCCTTTCTAGGAAATACTCAACACACAACCGTTCGTCCTGAACGGTGCCCGGAGTATCGGGTTGTTAAGCCTAAAGATTGGTTAATCAGGTGGGCCCAAAAACCATTCAATTACAGTAACTTATCGGTAACCATAAGGGTGCGTCCCCGGGGCTTGAGCGCCAGCCGCGGGCGGGCAGGGAAGCGTGCCTGAGGCCAAACCCGGACATGGGATCATGGCCGCACCCGGCGCGACGCCGGCCGTCCCAGGCGTTTGATTGGCATGCAAATGGCGGAGTTTTATGGTTCCTGCCGCCCGGCCGATGAACCCGGGCCGCGTATGGCGGGGCCGGGGCCGGCATCGTCGCGGCGGTCCTTAAGGCCTGGCGCCAGGTGCGCACCGATCCCCGCATCACGACCGTCTCGCCGACCAAAACACCGGGAGCCGACACTTCGGAAACGGCGTTTATGGTTAATACAACCTTAAACGAATCGGGCTTGGATGATGCCAGACCCCGAGATCAACAAAGTCCGGTTTGAGAATGTCATTTCGCCACAACACGGCGCTGAACACCAGCGCACGCAGGAACCGGCGCAAGGCCGCGAAACTCGCCAAGAGGAACGGGGAGGCGATGGCGTCGGCCCATCACGGCAAGAACGCCGCCCGGGCGCTGCTCGCCAAGGCGCTCCACCTGCGCATGGAAAACAAGCTCGATGAGGCGGAGGCCATATACCGGGAGCTGCTGAAGACCCATTCCGACCTCATGCAGGTGCACTTCGGCCTGGCGACGCTCCTGGAAAAACGCAAGGCCCACAAGGAGGCCTATGAGCACTACAAGATCGCGGTGACACTCGCGCCCCAGGACTTCGACTGCTGGCACCGTTTCGCCGGATGCCTGAGCGAGCTTGCGGAATTCGAAGCGGCCGAAGTCGCGATCATCCGGGCCCTGAAGATCAGGCCGAACGAACCCAGCGTCTATATCGAGCTGGCGCGCGTCCTGGACAGTATGGACGAAGCGGAGAAAGCGCTGCGCGCGGTTGAGAAGGCACTTGAGCTGGAGCCGAAGAACCCGCTCAATCACTTCGAAAAAGGCCGCTGCATGATGGCGCTGGGAGAGTTCAAGGCCGCCCGGCAGGCGTTCGAGGCGGCGGCCGAGCTCGATCCCGAATATACCGACATACTGTACTACCAGCGCTCGCAGATGCGCGATGGCTTCGAAGATGCGGACGCCGTCCTGAAAAGCCTTGAGAAGACCGCGCGCGCAAGCGACACCACAAGCGAACACCGCGCGTTCGTGCACTTCACGATCGGCAGGATCACGGAAAGCCAGAAGGATCTCGACGCAGCCTTCACCAATTACGCCAAGGCGAATGCGACCTGGCATGCGAACGGCAAGTTCGATCCCGACCATGTGAAAATGGTGATCGACGAACTGATCCGGTCATTCACGCCGGAGGTGTTCGAGATCCAGAAGCCCGCCGGTTCGGCATCGACCGTTCCGGTGTTCATTGTCGGCATGCCGCGCTCCGGCACGACGCTCGTGGAGAAGATCATCTCGAGCCACCCGAGCGCCGAGACCGCCGGCGAGCTGAAGAAGATGGGCCAGCTGGCGCGCACCTTGTGGCGCACCCGTGGCGAGGAGCTGAAGTATCCCCGCGACATCGCCATGGTCGATCCCGACCGTCTCGCGCCGTTCGGCGATCAGTACCTGGCCAGGCTCACCCGCGACTGTCCGCAGGGCACGCTCAAGGTGATCGACAAACTGCCGATGAACTTCTACCAGCTCGGTCTGATCGCAATTCTGTTCCCCCGGGCCGCGATCATTCACTGCAAGCGCGATCCGATGGACATCTGCCTGTCATGCTACCTTCAGAACTTCAAGGATGCGCTTGAATTTTCGAATGATCTGGGAAGCCTCGGCTTCTACTACCGGCAGTATGAGCGCCTCATGGCCCATTGGGCGCAAGTTGCCCCATTGCCCATACTCGATGTGCAGTATGAGGAGGTTGTCGCCCAGCAGGAAACCATGAGCCGCAAGATCATCGACTTCGTCGGGCTCGACTGGGACGATGCGTGCCTGAACTTCCACGAGTCTGAGGGTACGGTCAGGACCGCCAGCCAATGGCAGGTCCGCCAACCGGTCTACAATTCCTCCGTTCAGCGCTGGCGCAGATACGAAAAGTATCTCGGCCCGCTGCGCGACGCGCTGGCCGAGCATGATTTCAGGTAAGTGGGCGCGCCGGGAACAAGAGCAAAAAAATGGCGGGGCCGAAGCCCCGCCAAGTAAAAGCATAGAGGAGTATCTTGCTTTTGCTTTTGTATTTTTAGAAGAGGCGCAGCACGTTCTGATCGGCCTGCGTCGCGAGCGACAGAGACACGG
>JBPCWF010000262.1:0-4189 GCA_051009775.1 Hyphomicrobiales bacterium
GTTCACGCCGCACCGTGATCAAGGGTATCGGCGCAACTGCCGGCGTTGCGGCCGTCGGCCTGTACGCACCTTTCGTGCATTCCGCCGACAAGACCATCCGTTTCCTCAACGGCGAGCCGAGCCGGGAAAGCGTGCGCGCGATGCGTTTCGCCGCAGCGCAGTACGAGAAGGAAAAGGGCGTCAAGGTCCAGATGGACACCGTTCCGGCGGGCAAGGCCTATGAAAAAGTGCAGGCCTCGATCAAGAGCGGCCGGCCCTACGACATCGCGACGCTCATCTTCGTTGGCGATGTGCTCATCCTGGCCGACGAGGGCAAGCTGGTCCCGATCAACGACCTGATCAAGAAATACGACTGGGGCCCGCGTATCCTGTTCCCGATGAAGGGCAACAACTACTGGTATCCCTACGACTACAACCTGTGCTGGATCAATTGCCGCCAGGATCTCTACACCGCAAAGGGGCTTGAACACCCGACCACGTGGGACGGCTTGACGGCCAATCTCGATGCGCTGACGGGCACCGGTGAAAACCAGTTGCCGCACGGTATCGTCCATCCGATCGGCTCGAACGGCGCCACCAACTACACCGCGTTCGGCTATATGTGGGCCAATGGCGTCAAGCTGTTCGACGACAAGTGGAACGTCGTGCTCGACAGCCCGGACATCGCCGCCAAGGCGGGCGAGTATCTGGACTTCATGGCGGCGATGACGAAATACATGCCGCCGGCGCCGGTCCAGGCCGGCTGGCCCAATCTTGTCGGCGACTTTCAGACCGACAAGATCTCGCACACCCCGGGCACCGGCCGCCTGATCGACACGATGAATGTGCGCATGCCGGACCGGGCGCGGAATGTCGGATCGTTCCTGTTCCCGTCGAAGGGCGGCAAGACGTTCGCCGTCAACCACGGCTATGACGGTTGGGTCGTGCTCGAGACACCCATGTCCGACGAAGCGCTGAAGTTCCTCGAGTGGTTCTCCGACGAGCACCTGATCAACTTCCTGCACACCTCGCCGGTGCACTATCAGCCGACCAGGCTGGACATCTACGAGGATGCACGCTGGCAGGCGCATCCGGATCTCGAGACCTTCAACCACATCACGGCGATGCAGAAGAAAGTGCTGTCGGACAAGAACATCGTCATCCGGTCGATCGACACGGAGGGCCCCGAGCCCGACGTGCGGGCAGGCAAGGTGTTCCGGTCCTACGCCTTGCCGGAAATGCTTCAGAACAAGATCGTCAAGGGCATGTCGAACGCGGACTGTATCAAGGCGGCCGCGGACAAGATCCGCGCGACGGTCGCGGGCTGATCACGCCATCGGGGGAGGAACGGCGGTTCTTCCCCCGGCATTCAACGGGGAGAGCCCATGCGCGGCGAGAGCGTGCTGTACAGCATATTCGGCGTGGCCATTGCGCTGACGGCGCTGCTCATTCTCTATCCTGCGTATCACGCCCTGGAGCTCAGCTTTCAGGACCTGGACTCGTTCATTTCAAAACCGGTCTGGATCGGCCTCAAGAACTACACCGACGTGCTGGCTATGCCGGAATTCTGGGCCGCGCTCGGACGCGGTCTGATTTTCTCCGGCGTCACCATCGCACTGCAAATCGTGCTCGGCATTGGCTTCGCGATGCTTCTGGATGCCGCCATCCCGGCCAAGCCCCTGGTGCGGGGGCTCGCGGTCCTGCCCTATCTCCTGCCGACCATTATCGTCGCCCTCACGTTCCAGTGGATGCTCGACAGCACGGTCGGCGTGTTTACGCAAGGGGTGCGCCTGTTCGGTTACAGTTACATTCCCTGGGGCGAGAGCGCCGGCGCCGCGATGACGGTGGTCATTCTCCTGAGCGTATGGATCTGGACGCCCTTCGTGACGCTCGCCTTTCTGGCTGGATTGCAGGCGGTCCCTGGTGAACTCTATGAGGCGGCCCGTGTCGACGGCGCGACCGCCTGGCAACGCTTCTGGCACATCACGCTGCCTCAACTGCGGCCCGTCCTCACGGTGGTGCTGCTGCTGCGGGCGATCTGGATGTTCAACAAGTTCGATATCATCTGGCTGACCACCCGCGGTGGGCCGCTACAGGGCACCGAGCACCTGCCGATCCTCGCCTATCGCAAGACCTTCGAACTCTATCAGGTCGGCCAGGGCGCCGCTGTGTCGGCCATCTCGTTCCTGATCCTGTCGGCCTTCATCCTGGTCTATTTCTACTTCTTCCCGCTCGATGAGAAGGAGGCGTAGGCGTATGAACCAGATCACCCTCGGCCGCAGGACCGCTCTTTATGCTCTGGTGTGCATCACGGTCCTCTACTCGTTCTTCCCGATCTACTGGATGATCATTTCGAGCTTCCGCGACGATAAATCGCTCTATGCCAACTTCTCGCTGCTGCCGGGGCCGTTCCACCTGGTCAACTACGAGGTCCTGCTCGAGCTGACGGACTACCCCACCTGGTTCGTCAATTCCGTGCTGGTCGCCACCGGAACCGTGTGCATCACGCTCGTCGTCTCCGTGCTCATTGCCTATTCGGTGACCCGCCTCCAGTTCAGAGGCAAGATGGCGGTCGTAGGCACCATGCTATACGCCTATATGTTTCCGCCGCTGCTGCTTGCCATTCCGCTGTTCTCGCTGTTCGTGAAGCTCGGCATCGACGATACGCGGCTTTCGCTGATGATCTCCCACTGCACGATCACACTGCCGCTCGGCGTCTGGTTGCTCTGGGGCTTCTTCAAACAGATCCCGATGGATGTGGAGGAAGCGGCCATGGTCGACGGCTGCTCCCGGCTGAAGGCCTTCGTGCTCGTCGTGCTGCCGCTCACTTTGCCGGGTGTCCTCACCGTCGCGATATTCTCCTTCCTTCTGTCCTGGACCGATTACACCTTCGCTCTGGTCATGATCGGGTCGGACTCGCTCAAAACCCTGCCGGCCGGTCTCGACACGATGGTGGGCACGTATGAGCTCAGGTGGGGCGAGCTGATGGCCGGCTCGACACTGATCGCACTGCCCCTGCTCGTGATGTTCATGTTCCTGAGCCGCTATTTCATCCACGGCCTGTCGGCCGGTGCACTCAAGGGCTGACGGCGGCCTGAAGGACGGAACCATGATCACATCCGTGGGTTTCATCGGGCTCGGCGCCATGGGCTCCGGCATGGTACGCAACCTTCTTGAGGGAGACGTCCCGGTCCGCTGCTACGACCTCAATCCGCAAGCGGTCGAGGCCATGGAAGCCGCCGGCGCGAGCGCTGCCCAGTCGCCTGCATCGGTGGCTGACGGTGCGGACCTGATCATCACCATGCTGCCCAACGCATCCGATGTGGACGCTGTCCTCGACGGTCCGGATGGGGTTCTTGCCGCGTCTGCGGGCGGCGCGCTTCTCATGAACTGCAGCACGATCGACCCTTTCGAGGCGAAGCGGCTTGCGGAAAAGGCCGCGGCCGGCGGCTGGCGCTACATCGACTGTGCGGTCGGGCGGACAGCAACCCAGGCGGCGGAGGGCAAATGCCTGTTCATTCTGGGCGGCGACGACGCGGACAAGGCCCTGGTCCGTCCGGTCCTGGAGCATATGGGCGACACCATCGTCGACGGCGGCGAAACCGGCCAGGCCAGCAGCCTCAAGATCGTCAACAACTACCTTGCGCTCGTCTCCTGTCTGGCCACGGCGGAGACCTTGGCGCTGGCCGAGGCGGCCGGGCTGTCGGCGGACGCCGCCTTACAGGTGATCAACGGCACGACGGCGCGGAACGGCAACACGGAACTGAACTTTCCGAACAAGGTGCTGAAGGGCGACGTCAGTCCGGGGTTCCCGCTCATGCACGGCCGCAAGGATTTGGGAATTGCCGTGCGTGCGATGGAACGCCTGAAGGTGCCTTCCTTCCTTGGGGCGCGGGCGTTGGACGCGTTCGACACGGCGCTTGACCATGGTCACGGCTCCAATGATTGTTCCGACATTCTGAACATGCTTTCAGACCTCAAGCAGGAGGGAAGCGGAAAATGACCTCATCTTTGCCGCGGGCTCAGGCCGGGGCCGGCCATATCACGGTGCGTCCCATCACGGGCACCATGGGCGCTGAGCTCGTGGGACTGGACCTGTCGCGGCCGCTTAGTCCCGATGAACTTTCGGCCGTAAAGTCCGCATTCGCCGAGCACCTGGTGCTCGTGTTCCGCGATCAGCAGCTGGACATCGCGGCGCTTGAGCGGTTCG
>JBPCWF010000263.1:0-5461 GCA_051009775.1 Hyphomicrobiales bacterium
GTTTCGGCCACGCCCATGCGAACATTGCCCATGACATCCTTCGAAGGATCGAGTTCGGGTTCCTGAGACAGGTAGCCTGCCTTGACGCCGTCGGCCGCCCAGGCCTCGCCCTGATATTCGGTGTCGAGGCCGGCCATGATCTTGAGCAGGGTCGACTTGCCCGAGCCGTTGACACCGAGCACGCCGATCTTGGCGCCGGGATAAAACGACAGGCGGATGTCGCTCAGAACCTGCTTGCCGCCTGGGAAGGTCTTCGACAGGCGGTCCATCACGTAGATATATTGGTAGGAAGCCATCGGGCGTTTGCGCTTTCAGTGTGTCGCGGATCGGGAGGTCGGTCGGCGCGCCTTGTATCGGATCGCCGGTGTTCTGGCAACGCGCATCACCGCTTTTTCAGGACCGGTCCGTGAACTGGGCGCGCAGATAGGCGATATTGGTGACCAGGCCCGGCAGCAGATAACTGAACAGCCTGGTCACTTCGATCACCTCGGCGACGCTGGCGTCCCGGGCCGCCGCTTCCTGAAGCTGCAACGCACTGAGGCCGGTCGGGTTGGGCAGCCTGGCCGCGGCCTTGAACATCTTTTCGTGCATCCTGGCGGTCACCGCCTCATATCCCGGCAGTTTCAGCACCCACTTGAGGTCGCCCCAGGCCAGCTCGAAATAGCTCGGCCAGCGCGACAGCGCCCGGTAGTCGGTGTTGACGAAGGGCAGTCCGAGCCGGTCCATCACATCGCGGTACACGGCCTGGGTTTGACCGGCGGCATGATGCGGCTCCATGAGCACGAACGGAACCTCCCCCTCCGGACCGTGCCGCCCGGTATGGGGTTCGACCGCGACACCGCCGGAGACGGCGCCGCCCTCGAGCAGGAGATGCGCCGCGACAACCGCCGGCAGCTGGGCGAAATTGCCATGGGAGAACACCTCTATCATGGCGCGGATGTCGCCCAGTTCCCGGTCGGAATAACCGATTTCGCGCAACCGGTCTTCGATCGGCGGCGGCTTGAGGGCCGCCACGGCCCGTTCGATATGGCTGCGCAGGGCCAGGCACGTCTCGACATAGTCCGTGCTTGCGACCACCGGCTCAAGCGCGCGCCACCACTGTGCGAAGAATGAGGGGTAATGGGCGTAGGCCATGGAGACAACGCCCACCCAGGGCACCTGAAAGGCGCTCTTGTAGGCGCCATAGGTCTCCGCCAGCGCCCCGTCCGCCTGATATTCCCACACCGGGTGGATCGCCGGCACGGGATCGGGTTTCGACCGCCGCGGGATCATTGTGCCGGCCGCGCCCGGTCGGCCCGGACATGACCTGGTCGCCTCCAAAACCACCCGGAAGTCGTTCCCCTGTCGCACGTTCGCTGCTGTGAACCCGGCATGCATCAACCATCTGCACTGAATTTCGGTCGGCGCATTTTGATCACGCTCCGTGATCCGTTGCAATACCGGCGCCCATTGCCGCGCTCAGGGCCAGCATCCTGAAAGGCGAGCCCGGCAGGCAGGAAACGGCTGGCTGCGGCGGCGTTGCGGCCCGATTCAATTGATTCGCATCTGCGCTCAGGCTAAAACCGACGGGCGAAGCGACGGTGCCGCTTTAAGATGTTCTGCGGACAGCATTATTTTAATCTGCTGTGGTTGGAGCCTTTGGCCTGGGTCGACTGCGATGGCGAACGATAATGGCGAACGTTACAGCGTATTCGTCAGCTATGCACATATCGACAATCTGCCCCTGCCCGGCGCGGACACGGGCTGGGTGTCGTGCCTGTCGGAGTGCCTGGAAAAGCGCCTGACCCAGCGCATGGGCGTGGAATCGCGCATCTGGTTCGACGAATATGAACTGCGCGGCAACCACGCCGTAACCCCCGAAATCGAAGCCAAAGTCGCCCGCTCCGAGACCTTCGTGGCCGTGCTGTCGCCCGGCTATCTGAATTCGACCTGGTGCCGCCGGGAGCTTGAAATCTTCCGCGAGCAGGTCGGCGAAGTCAGCTCCAAGCGCATTTTCGTCGTCGAGATCGACAATATCGACCGGCAGACCCGCCACGAGCTCAGCATCGGCGATGTCGGTGAGTACCCGTTCTGGTTCTGGGACCGCAACAAGCGGATGAAGCAGTTCGGCATCCCCGCCCCGCGCAAGGAGGAAGGGGAATATTACTCGCGCGTCTTCGAGCTCGCCGAAGACGTCGCAAGCGCGCTGCGCGAGTTCCACAGCTCCGGCGGCGCATCGCCGGCCGGCTCCGCCGCCAAACCGCGCGCGCAGGACGGACAGAAGACCGTGGTGCTGGCCGAGGTCACCCACGACCTTGAGGTCGAACGCGAACAGCTCAGGCGCTATCTCGAACAGTCGGAGGTTGGGGTCAGGACCTGCTCGTCGCTCGGGCTCACGGCGGACGAGTTCGAGGCGGCCCTGATATCGAATTTCGACGGCTCCGACCTGTTCGTCCAGCTTCTCAGCCGCGTCGTCAGCATGGAGCAGCCCGACGCGCCGCAGGGTTATGCCGCCTTGCAGGAAGCCTGCGCCCGGGAAGCCGGGATCGGAGTGCTGCATTGGCGCGACCCGGATCTCGACATTTCCCGCGTCGACGACCCGGTCCAGAGCAGGCTGCTGCAGCTGCCGAGCGTCCATGCGGTGCCGTTCGAGACCTTCAAACGAAACGTGATCCAGGAGCTCGACGACGCCGAGAGCATTGAGCTGATGGACAACGCGCCGTCGATCTTCATCAACGCGGAACGGCGCGATCTGGCGATCGCGGAACAGATCCATGCGGATGTCGGCACACGCCTCACCGCCGCGCTGCCCCTGACGTCGGGCACGTCGGAGGAGCTGCGCTCGCACCTGGAACACAACATCATGTGCTGCGACGGGCTGGTCGTGGTCTACGGCAACGGCACCGAGCGCTGGGTCCAGGAGCAGCTCAGGCTTTACAACAAATACGCCCGGCGGCGCGAGAAGCCGGTCAAGCTCCTGGCGGTTGTCGACGCGGCACCGGCGGACACGCCCGACCTCGGGTTCTCGCTGCCGGGCATGCGCGTGTTCAAATGCCGTGACGGCATAGACAGCGACACCATCAACACCATCTGCGGTCAGATGAACGGGGGCGCCGCCTGATGGAATTCACGCCATATCCGGGCCTGCGGCCGTTCCTGCGCGAAGAGACCGACATCTTCTTCGGCCGTGAGCGCCATATCGATCAGATGGTCGACAGGCTGCGCATGAACCGCCTCCTGTCGGTCACCGGCGCATCGGGCAGCGGCAAGTCGTCCCTGGTCAAGACCGGGCTTTTGTCGGCGCTGGACCTTGGGCTCCTGGACGAAGCGGGCGGCGCCTGGCGGGTCGTCGAGATGCGCCCGGGCAACCATCCGCTCGAAGTGCTCGCCGCCGGACTGCTCGAGGCCCTGGAGCTGCCCGCCGAACCCAACGACATCGGCCTGACGCGCGCCGCCCTCGACCGCGGACCTCTGTCCCTGATCGACTTCCTGAAATCGACCCGGCACGGTCTGGACGACAGCATTCTCATCCTGGTCGACCAGTTCGAGGAGATCTTCCGCTTCGCCGACGAAGACAACTGGAACGAGGCGGCCGCCTTCGTCGACCTGCTGCTCGGCAGCGCCAGGCAGCGCGAGGTCCCGGTCTTCATCGTCGTGACCATGCGCTCCGACTATCTCGGCGAGTGCTCGCGTTTCGACGGCCTGGCTGAAATGATCAACACCGGCCAGTTCCTGACCCCGCGCATGACCCGTGACGAACTGCGCGAGGCGATCGAGGAGCCGGCCCGGGTCGCGGGCGGTTCGGTCGACGCGGAGGCCAGCACGCGTCTCCTGAACGACATGGTCGGCGTGCCCGATCAGCTCTGCCTGATGCAGCACGCCATGATGATGATGTGGCGCCGGGCCCATGGCCGGGACCCCGAGGCGCCGCGCATCACGCTCGAGGACTACGACGAGATCGGCGGACTGGCCGGCGCCCTGTCGCAGCATGCCGACGAGATCTTCGGCGGGCTCGCCTCCGACCGCCATCGCGAGATCGCCGAAATCCTGTTCCGCAGGCTGACCGAGGGATCCGGCCGCGACACCGATGTCCGGCGTCCCGCCACCTTCGGAGAATTGCGCGAAGTCACCCAGGCCTCGCCCGCCAAACTCACCGCCGTCATCAACGCCTTCCGGGGCGAGGACAGAAGCTTCCTGACACCGGCCGAGGGCGACCTTGGCGACGACACCATCATCGACATCACCCATGAGAGCCTGATCCGCCAGTGGCACAGGCTCAAGGACTGGGCGCGGTACGAGTTCGCCTCCGCCGAAATGTACCGGCGGCTGGAGCAGACCGCCGAGCTGTGGAAAGACGGTCAGGCGGCGTTGTGGACCACACCCGACCTGGAGAACGCGCTGAGCTGGCGCGAACGCGCCAAACCCTCCAAAGCCTGGGCAAAACGATACGGCGGCGAGTTCGACACGGCCATGGGCTTCCTCGAGCACAGCCGCCAGCGGGCCAGCTCCGCCAGGTGGCAGCGCCTGGTCGGTATCGTTGCCATCGTCCTCATTCTGCCGCTCGGCATCGCGGCCGCCATCGCCGTGAACCAGTGGAACAACGCGGAGCTCGCGCGCGCCGACGCGCTTACCGCCAAGACCGCGTCCGACCAGGCGCGCGACGAGGCACAAAGCCAGCGTGACCAGGCCGACACGGCCCGCAAGCAGGCGGAGACCGAGCGCCAGCGCGCCCAGCGCCAGCGGCGCCTTGCCGAACAGTGGAAGCAGGAAGCGATCGAAATCCAGTACCGCTCGATCCTGGAACGCGCCGAGCAGGCGATCCGCGAGGACAAGCCGAACCTCGGCCGCGGCATAGCGCTCGCCGGCCACACCTTCGCCACGTCCCAGCTCGGCCGCGGACTGAGCGATGACGAGTACATCCTGAGCAACGTGATCACGCAATCGCTCGCGGCGGGCAGTCGCGAGCTGTACATGACCAACGGCGAATTTGCTCAGGAGCGCACGGTCGTCGCCTATTCCGCCGACGGCCATCTCCTGGTGTCGAGCGACAATGACTACAAGCGGGCGATCAGGATCTCCGACGCAGCCACCGGCCTCTTGAAGGCACGGCTGGCAGGCATCGATTACGAGATCGCACAGATTGCTCTGTCAAACCGGGGCGACCTGGTTTTCGCGATCGACGAGGGCGGTGTCCTGAAGCTGCAGCGGATCGGCGGCGACACGCCGGAGGCCTTCCGTACATTCGAAGCCGACGCCATCTACCGCGGCATGGCGATGACCGAGGACGCCGACGGCGTGATCGTGGCGGCCGTGCCCGAGGCCGGCGGCATCAAGGCATGGCGGGTCGACCCGGCGGCCGGGACCGTTCGGGAAATCGCCGCCGTGGCCGCTCAGGATCCACAGCCGGCCGCGCGCGGCATCGCCGTGTCGCCGGACGGAAAGCGGCTGATCACGGTGACCGAGGACGGCCGGATTTGGATTT
>JBPCWF010000264.1:0-16493 GCA_051009775.1 Hyphomicrobiales bacterium
GCGAGATAATCGGCGCCGGCGAGCTTGGCGAGGTCGGGGGCCACGCGCGGGCCGCGGCCGACGCAATTCTCCCGAACCACCGTGATGAGGTGCTGCGGCGCGCCGTCGAGATAGAGCTGGAGCTGGCTGTGCTGGTCGACCGGACCGTTGGCGGCAACCGCCGTGAAGCCCCGGCCGTTCTTGCCCAGGCTCTCGGCCCAGAGCTGGACAAACCACTTGGTGAACAGGCCGAGCCGGTCGCTATAGGGCATCAGCACGCAGGCGGAGACGCCGGCGTGCTCATGGAGCGCGTACTGGACCGCGGCGCCGATCGCGGCGGCACACTGGTCCGGCGCCGCGCCGGACAGGATCGGCGCCAGCTGCTCCCCGGCGCCGGCGCGAATCGCCAGTGGGTCGAGCCCAAACATGATCGCCGGCACCAGCCCGACATTGGACAATACGGCGAACCGCCCGCCGACATCGGGGTCGTGCTCCATGACCGGGATGCCGTGCAGTTCGCTCAGGCGGCGCACGGCGTTCTTCGCCGGGTCACCCGGCTCCGACAGGGCGAGGAAGTGATGTTCGGCGTTCCAGTCGAGCCCGGCCGCCTTGAGCGCCTCGAGCACGCAGATCATCTGGATCACGGTTTCCGGCGTGTTGCCGGACTTGGAGACGACGAAAAACCGCGCGGTCTTGAGGTCGAGATCGCGCAGCAGGCGCTCCATGGTCCGGGGATCTAGATTGTCGAAGAAATGGAACCTGGGCGCACCCTCGTCGCGGTACGGCCCGCCGATGCGCCAGCCGGCCAGTTGCGCCAGGGACTGGGCGCCCAGGCTCGACCCGCCGGTGCCGAAGATCACGATATCGCGCGCGCCGCGCATGAGCGCGTCCGCGGCTTGGCGGCACGCCTCCAGATCATCGCGCTTTTCAGGCAGACGCAGAAGCGGCAGCGAGCCGTCCTGATGCGCCGCCGTGATCCGGTCGAGCGCCGGAGCGGTCGCCGCAAGCGCGGCCTCGAATTTCTCGCGCGACACCTGCGCACCGGTGCCGCCGTCCGACAGGCAGCCGGAAATATCCTGTGACGAGAACATCAGCCCTTATTCGGTCGGGGCGGCCAGGGTTTCGATGCCCTTGGGCTGACCGACCACGGTGACGATCAGCGAGTCCGGCTTGAGCAGGCGCCGGGCGACCCGTTTGACGTCGTCCTGGGTGACCGCTTCGATCAGGGAGTTGCGCTTCTCGATATAGTCGGCACCGAGGTTTTCGAGCTGGATGCCGAGAAGCTGGCCCGCGATTTTGGTGCTGGTGTCGAATCTCAGCGCGTAGGAGCCGGTCAGATAGGTGGTGGTTGCGGCCAGTTCGTCCGCGGTCGGGCCGTCCTCGGCCATGCGGCGCAGTTCGCGTTCAATGATATCGAGCGCTTCACCCGCCCGTTCGTTCTGGGTCGCCGCGCCGCCAAGGAACAGGCCCGCCTGGTTGAACGGCGACAGATAGCTGTAGACGGAATAGGTCAATCCGCGCTTCTCACGCACCTCCTCGGTCAGGCGCGAGGTCAGGCCGCCGCCGCCGAGGACATGGTTCATGACATAGGCCGGAATGAAATCCGGATCGTTGCGTTTGATGCCGACATGACCGAACTGGATGACGCTCTGGGGAATGTCCATATCGACGATGGTGCGCACGGGGCCGGTGGCGACCAGGGCTTCCGGCACCGCGGCGGTCTCGGCCTTGTCGGGCAGATCGCCGAACGCCTTGTCGAGCAAGGTCTTCAGGGTCGCCGCGTCGATGTCCCCGACCACCGCGATCACAAGCTTGTCCTTGGCGAACAGGCGCTTGGTGACGTTGCGGAGATCGTCCGCGACCACGGCGGAGATGCCCTCGATGGTGCCTTCCGGGTTGCGCGCATAGGGATGGTTGCGGAATGCGATGCTCATCCACGTCCTGACCGCGACGGTTTGCGGATCGTTCTTCTGACGGCGCAGGGCCTCCGTCAGCTGAGACTTGATGCGCGCCAGGGGATCTTCGTCGAAACGCGGCTCGTTGATCGCCAGCCTCAGGAGCTCGAAAGCTTCGTCCTTATTGCGCGACAGCGTCTGGAACCGGCCGTAGAAATTGTCCCGGCCGGCATTGAAGGAAATGCGTACCGCGATCTTTTTCAGGGCCGTCTGGAATGCCTGGGAGTCCAGGTCGCCGGCACCCTCGTCGAGCATGCCGGAGAGCACGGAGGCCAGACCCTGCTTGTCTTCAGGGTCGAGCGCGGCGCCGCCGCGAAAGGCGATGCGCGCCGCGATCAGGGGGATGGAGTGTTCCTCCACCAGCCACGCCGTGATGCCCTTGTCGGTGGTAATCTGCTGAATCTCGACCGCTTCGGCGGCGCGCACCGTGAGGCCGAGAGCGATGCCAACAACCGCAAGCCAAACAGCCAGAACGCGGCCGGGCGCCGGTACATATGAAAGGCTCGTCGTCACCGCTGTTCTCCCAGGTTTTATGGCAAATGCGTCTTCAGTCTGCATCCGACGCCACTTTGACGCCGAGCAGTATACCGGTCACCGACCGTTCCAGGCGCAGATACTTCTTGGCAACCGCCTGGACCTGTTCGCCGGTCACCTGCTCAATCCGTTCGGGCCAGTCCTGCACGTCCTCAACCGTCTGGCCGCTGGTCAGGGCGACGCCGAAAATCCGCGCCAGGGTCGACTGGCTGTCGATGGCGTATATCGTGTCGGCGATCAGCAGCTTTTTCGCATCCACCAGTTCTTCCGCCGTCACACCCTCAGCGACGATGTCGTCGATCGACTTGTCGATCGCCGCTTCCAGGTCCGCAACTTCCGTTCCAGGAACCGGTGCGCCGTAGAGGCCGAACGAACCGCTGTCGAGAAAGTCTCCGCTGAACCAGGACCCGGCGAGGATCGCGACCTTCTGCTCGACCACAAGCTGACGGTAGAGCCTGGAGGTGGTGCCGCCGCCGAGGATCTGGGCGAGCACTTCAAGCGCCGGCCCCTCGCCCGGCTGCGCATTGCGATAGCTCGGCGCAAGATACATGCGCCGGAACCGGGGCGAATCGACCCGGGCGTCACGCAGGACGACGCGCCGTGCCGCCTGATGCGGGGGTTCCGTGGCCCGGCTTCTCGGCTTCAGGCCGGGCAAGGCCGGGATCGCCCCGTAGTGCTTTTCCGCCAGCGTCCTGACGTCCTGTTCGGTGACGTCACCGGCGACAATGAGAATGGCGTTGTTGGGCGCGTAATACTGCTTGTAGAACGCGATCGCGGTCCCGCGGTTCAGCCGCTCGATCTCGTGCTCCCAGCCGATAACCGGGTTGCCATAGGGGTGCGACAGGTAGAACGCCGCGTTCATCTGCTCGTTGAGACGGCTGCCCGGATTGTTGTCGACGCGCGAGCGTCGCTCCTCGAGCACCACGTCACGCTCGGGCAGAACCTCCTTGTCGGTCAGCACGAGGTTGGTCATGCGGTCCGCTTCGATCTCCATGACCAGCGGCAGGCGGTCACGGGCGACACGCTGAAAATATCCGGTGTAGTCCTGAGAGGTGAAGGCGTTGTCCTGGCCGCCATTGCGCGAAACGATTTTGGAGAACTCGCCCGGCGGGATCTTGTTCGTTCCCTTGAACATGAGATGCTCGAGGAAATGGGCATTGCCGGATTGCCCCGCCACTTCGTCCGCCGCGCCGACCCGGTACCACACCATGTGCGTGACCACCGCGGCCCGGTGATCCGGGATCACCACGACCTGCATGCCGTTGTCGAGCGCAAAGGTGGAGACATTGCTGCCGAGCTTGGCGGAAGCGGCCGCCGGGGGCAGCAGGGCGAACAGGAATGCGAACGCGGCTACGGCCGCATTGCCGCGCGGCCGCAAGGCACGCACAACGCTTTTCGTTAGACTCCGCATGATGGGGTGACTTCTCGCTTCGTCGGACTTCGGGAGCGTCTCTTATACGTCGTCAGCTTTGTCCGGTAGATAGTCCGGCGCTGCACGAGACGCAAGGACAGTATCGTGAATTCCGTTTAAGGATGCTCAAAATCGTGTGACAAGGTCAACGGAACGCGCATGAGGCGCGCGGCCATAGACAAACCCGCGTCAGCCCGCTTGCGGCCCTACCAGTCCTCGAACAGGCTGCCGATGTTCCAGATTGTGCCGTAGTTCGCGTTTTTCTTGCGCTTCTGCTCAATCTGTTTTTTCTTCAGCTCTTCGGTGATCTGGCGCTTGGACTTTTTCGTGCCGTCGGCGTTCACCGTGGAAACGCCGTTGACCACATTCGGATCGCTCTGCGCGGGACCGATGGCCTGCGGCCCGGGTGCGTTCGGATCGGCGGCCGCGACCTGGGACGGCTCGGTCACCGTCGGCGTGCCGCCCGACTTCAGCGCCGGAAGAGCGTAGGGATTGGTCTCAGCGGTCTTCGGGCTGGACCCGTCGGCCGGCGGTCGCAACTGATAGTCCGGCGGCATGGCGAGCATCTGATGGACAGGCACTTCACGCTCGTCCGGAGTGCTCTTGCTCAAGCCCATAACGTCCTCGACATCGGGAATGCTGCTGCATGCGCCAAGAAAGGCCGCGCTGCATCCAACGATCAGAAGATGTGCAAACTTTTGTCGCAAGGGTCGTTCTCCCTACTCGGTCCGGCGTATCGGGCGCCAATCGCACAAAAAACCAACTTAACGACTGTTCCGGAGCGTCGAACTAGTGTTCACCCTTTTACGGCGAAACCAAGGCTAGACATCCTCGCCGTCCGCGCTCGGGGCGCTGCGGCGATTTGAAAACGAGTCATACAAGAGTACGCCAACCCCGGCAACAATTGCAACATCGGCAAGGTTAAACACATACCAATGGAATCCGAAGGCGTGAAAGCTGAAGAAATCCGCCACTTTGCCGTAAACCATGCGGTCGGTCACATTACCGAGAGCGCCACCGATCACAAGCCCGAGGGCGGCGGCGGCCAGTTTGCCGTCACAGACCGCGAGCCAGAGAATCAGGCACGTGACCGCGGTGAGCATGATCGCAAGCAGCACATAGCGGCCGAGGTCGCTGTCCTGCGGGAACAGGCCGTAGCTGATGCCTGTGTTCCAGACCATCACCAGGTCGAAGAACCGGGTGATGGTGACCGCCTCCCGGGCCCCGATATCGTAGACGTAGAGCATCCACCATTTGTGCAGCTGATCGATTGCGAAAGCGGCGGCGGCAATCACCGCGCCGAACCGGGAGAACGGTCCCCAGAGCTTCATGTTCATTGACCCGCGCCTCGCAGTGGCATGGACACCATCTCGATCACAGCGCACCTTGCGCCTGTGCCCGGCCGAGGGCAAAGGCGGTCATCGGATCGCCGTCGCACTCCTGCGCCGCCAGGATGCGTTCGATCTCCCGGCAATCGTCGTCCATCTGGCGCTTGAGCTCTTCGACCGTATCGAATTTGTGGTCGCCACGGACGAACTCGATGAACTCGACCATGAGGGTCCGGCCATAGAGCTCTCCGGTGTGGTCGAACAGAAACACCTCGAGCACCACCTCGTCTTTGTCGAATGTCGGCCTGCGGCCAATATATCCGGCGCCGCGCCAGATTTCGCTGCCGCAGCCGTCACCCGCGCGGACGCGCACCGCATAGATCCCGAGGCGCGGCGCGCCGTTCTCATCCATGATGATGTTGATCGTCGGGAACCCAATCGTGCGGCCGCGCTGATCTCCGCGCACAACTTCGCCCAGCACGGTCCACCAGTAGCCCAGGATCTCCGCCGCGGCACGCGGATTGCCGTGCAGCAGCGCCTGGCGCACGCTGGTCGACGAGTAGTATGGCAGGTCGCCCTCGGGATCGCCGACCTGATCGATCGCGGTCACCTCGAAACCATGGCGGGCGCCCAGTTGCCGCAGGGTGTCGATGTCGCCGGAGCGCGCCTTGCCAAAACGGAAATCGGCACCAGTCACCACGTGGGCCGCGCCGAGCCGGTCGACCAGAACTTCGGCAACGAACCGCTCGGGCGAAAGCGCGGCGAGCTCGTAGTTGAAGTCCAGCACGGCCATGAAGTCGAGGCCGAGCGCCCGGATCAGCCGGGACTTGAGCCCGACCGGCGTGATCTTGAAGACAGGATTATGCGGCGCAAAGAAGGTTCTCGGGTGCGGTGCGAACGTGATGAGGCCGGCGGCCGATCCGCGTGCCCGGGCGCGCTCGACCACGGACGACAGCACCACCTGATGTCCCCGGTGGATGCCGTCGAAATTGCCGATTGCCACCACCGCCCCGCGATGGTCATCGGCGACCCGTTCGTCACCTGTTACAATGCGCATCGGTCGGTCCATCCAAAAAGGCCCGGCACCGCGGCCGCCGGGCGCGCAAACCTGTCCGGTACGGTGCCTACTGGGGCCGCGACGGGACCATGACCTTGGCCTCGCCGTCAAGTACGATCAGTTCGCCGACACTGCACTCGCAGCTCAGGGTCGCACGTTTGCGATGGCTGTCGAGATCGGTCACCATCGCCCGGGTGACCACCGTGTCGCCCGGCTTCACCGGCGCCTTGAACCGCAAGGACTGGGACAGGTAGATGGTTCCGGGTCCGGGCAGTTTGTTGGCCAGGACGGTCGAGATGAAGCTCGCGGTGAGCATGCCGTGAGCGATGCGCGACTTGAACATTGTGGTCGCCGCATAGTCGTCGTCCAAATGCAGCGGATTGGTGTCGCCGGAAACATCGGCGAACACTTCGATATCGCTGCTGGTCACGGTGCGCTCGAACTCGGCCGCCATGCCGACTTCGAGGTCTTCGATAAAATAGCCCTGGTGAGACGTCATTGCCTTGTCAGCTCCCCCAGTTGTTCGGATGTCAGCCCATTGCCATTGAGCGCGCGCACTGTAGAGCATTATCCGTCCATATTGAATCTTTTGATGGCGCCAAATCAGCCCACCCGGCCGGCTTTTCGCGCCCTACCAGCGCAATTCCGGCACGATGCCAACCAGCCGTGCACCGAGCATGCGCTCGGCATCCGCTATGGCACCCGCCCGTTCGTCCGCACCGGCGTGAATGCCGCCGGTGACGAACAAGGCCTCGAGGCCGAAATCCGCCGCCCCCTTGATGTCGGTGGCGATGCCGTCACCGATCACCATCAGCTCGTCTTCGCCGACCGCACCGCCGCGCCGCTCGCCCAGCAGGCGCAAGGTGCGCCGGTAGATCGGGGCATGCGGTTTCCCGGCGATGACCACCTGCCCGCCCATACGTTCATAAAGCTCAGCCAAAGCGCCTGCGCAGGGCAGCAGCCGGTCGCCGCGGCGCACCACAATGTCGGGATTGGCGCAGTACAGCGGCAAGCCGGCACCGGCAAAACCCGCAAGCATGTCCCGATAGGCCTCGGGCGTCTCGGTGTCGTCTTCGACCAGGCCGGTGCAGACCACCGCATCGGCGCGGCCAGGTGCGACGAGCTCGACATCGAGATCGTCGAAAAACGGAAGGTCCCTGTCCGGCCCCAGATGAAAGATCCGGCGCGCCGGGCCGGACGCGATCAGATCCTGCGTGACGTCGCCGGAGGTAACGATCAGATCATAGACCGCGGGGCCGACCGACAGCTGCGCCAGTTGCGTGGCCACGGTCGCGGCCGGACGCGGCGCATTGGTGAGCAGTACCACGGTGCCGCCGCCAGCGCGGAATTGCCGGAGTGCATCGACCGCGCCGGCGAATGCCGTCACACCGTCATGGACCACGCCCCAGACATCGCACAGCCAGACCGGATACTCCCGGGCTTTCGCCGGCAAGCCGGCGCTGCGGCCGCTTTCGTCTGTCCGCGCCATGGTCTAAGTGCTTACTGTCTTTGAAAGCCGGTCACAGTGCGTCTACACGGCCCGGCTCGACTGCGGCCGCCTGGCCTCGATGATCTCCTCGCGCACCAGACGCGGCTCGGAGAACAGATAGCCCTGGCCGAGCCCGACTTCGAAATCCAGGAGATTGACGACATCGCGCTCGGTTTCGACCTTCTCCGCAACCAGCTCAATGCCGTAGCGCCCAAGAAGCGCCTTGAGATCGGCGCTGTGGATCTGCGCTCCGGCACCTGCCATGCCGTCGATCAATGTGTGGGCGTCCACCTTCAGGAAGCGGAACCCCTGCTCGGAGAGAAGGTGGAAATCGATGTTGAGATCGGTCACGTGATCGAGCGAGAAACGGAAGCCGATCTCGCTCAGGAGCGACATGCTTTCCTGCTCGAGCGGGCCGGCGCCGTTGACTGTCGCCTGCGAAAACTCGAAGATCAGCGAGCCGGCAAGTTCCCTGTTCTGCTGCATGAATTCCAGGAAATGAGGAAAGAATTCCGGGTCCAGCAGAGAGTTTGCGGAGATGTTGCAGAACACGCCGATTTCGCGGTTGCGTTCGACCAGACGGCGCATCACCTTGACGCAGCGGAACAGGAGCAGGTTGTCGATCATCGGCATAATGCCGGCCGGTTCGGCGACGCGGAGATAGGACGCCGGCATGATCACGTCGCCGGACGAGTCCCGCAGCCGGGTCAGGGCCTCGTAGTAACAGGTCTTGCGCTGGGGTAGCATGACGATCGGCTGCAGATAGAGGTCGACCCGGTTCTCTTCCAGGGAGCGCCGGACCATATCGAGCAATTGCGCGTCGCTGCCGCCGCCATCGCCGTCATGCGCCTGGGCGCCGCCGCCATTGACCGGGGCAGCGGGCGGCTTGCCGTCGGTCGCCGCGACCTGTGCGGTCGCGATGCGCTCAGCCATCTGCTTGACCAGGGTCTCCAGCACCTGGAACTGGCTCGCCAGCTCCTGGTTCTTGGAATGGCTCGCCTCGACGGCAGCCTGCTCCACATCGGCAACCTTCTGCTTCAGGCTATCAAGCTCGCGGATCGTCTGCGTGCTGGCCAGCGCCAGGTCGTGAACCTGTGCGATGGTGCGGTCCTGTCGCAGATCGCGGGTCATGAGCGTGATGATCTGTGCCGCGCCGAGCAGCAGGCAGGCCAGCACCAAGGCAGCCTCGACCCGCGACAGACCGGCCAGATGCCACAAGGCGAAGCCGATCACCGCGCAGGCGACAATCAGCGCGAAAGCCGAGAAGTATGTCTTAGCCGTACTCATCGGGACACCCTTCGCACGCCCTTTGGAACGGTCGCGCCGCGGAACAGTTCTGACTTGGCCGAAGAGAGGCACGCCGTGACAGGCAACGGGCCGCCGACTCTGTGCTTACAGTGGTGCCCGCCGCCGTAGACCCCATGTAGCACTTTGCGCCGACACAGCCAATATCCCCTTTCCACAGCACGACTCACGCCTGTCCGAAAGACCACCTGAAATCCTGTGCGCCGCGGCCGCGACGTTCTCAGTCGATCGCGCGCAGCACCTTGCGCACCTTGTCGACAATCTCGCCGATCTGATCCTCGCTGACCATCAACGGCGGCGACATCGCAATCGTATCCGCGGTTATGCGCACCATGATGTCGAAATCGTGGAAGCCGGTCTCCATCGCCGCATAGCCGCGCTTGCCCAGCCCGCCCTCCATCGGTTCCAGATCGATCGCGCCGACCAGGCCTATGGTACGGATGTCCACCACGTTGGGTTCACCCTTGAGCGAGTGGACGGCGTCCGCCCAGACATCCTCAAGCCCTTTGGCGCGGTCAAACAGACCTTCCTCCTGATAGAGCTCCAGGCTGGCCAGGCCGGCCGCGACCGCCATCGGGTGGCCGGAATAGGTGTATCCGTGGAACAGTTCGATGACATGGTCGGGGCCGTTCATGAATGCGTCATAGACATGGTCTCGCACCAGCACGCCGCCCATCGGCGCCGCGCCGCTGGTCACGCCTTTGGCAAAAGTCAGTATGTCCGGCACGACGCCGTAGCGCTCCGCGGCGGTGGCAAAGCCAAGCCGGCCGAACGCGGTGATGACCTCGTCAAAGATCAGCAGGATGCCGTGCTTGTCGCAGATTTCGCGCAGGCGCTTGAGATAACCCTTGGGCGGCGCCAGCACACCGGTCGAGCCGGCCATCGGTTCGACGATCACGGCGGCGATCGTCGAAGCGTCGTGCAGCGCCACAAGGCGTTCGAGTTCGTCGGCCAGATGACCGCCCCATTCCGGCTCGCCCCGGCAATAGGCCTGGTGTTCGCGATTGTAGGTGTGCGGCAGGTGGTCGGCGCCTGACAGAAGCGTGCCGTAGAACTTGCGGTTGGGTGCGATGCCGCCGACGGAGATGCCGCCGAAGCCGACCCCGTGGTAGCCGCGCTCGCGGCCGATCAGCCGGCTGCGCGAGGCCTGTCCCTTCACATTGTGATAGGCCAGCGCCATCTTGAGCGCGGTGTCGGCGGCCTCGGAGCCCGAGTTGGTGAAGAACGCGTAGTTCAGATCGCCCGGCGCCATCATGGTCAGACGCGATGCCAGCTCGAACACTTTCGGGTGGCCAAACTGGAAGGTCGGCGCGAAATCGAGTTCGGCCGCCTGGGTCTGGATCGCCTCGACGATCCTGGATCGGCAGTGGCCGGCATTGGAGCACCACAGGCCCGCCGTGGCGTCGATCACCGGGCGGCCGTCAATCGAGAAATAGTGCATGTCCTTGGCGCGGGCGATCAGACGCGGGCGCCGCTTGAAACTGCGGTTCGGAGTGAACGGCAGCCAGAAGGACTCCAGATTGTTCGGCGTCGGTTCCCAATCCGGGATGAGTTCGTGAGCTTCGGACATGGCGCCTCTCTCCTCTCGGCGGCCTTGTGCCGGCCGCCATGTGTTTAAGTCTTTGCAAGGCCGCCCCGGTCGCAGCCGGACAGGGCCTTGTGCCGCGCAATTACAGCAAATTCACACTTACCCCTAAGGGTTTATTTACCGTGTTGGCAGAATAATGGATGCAATCCGGAAGGGAAACCGGTGAATAGCAAACACGCTGCGCGATGAGGGGTCGACGCGTATGTATCGAGCACCCGGCTCGCCCGAGCCGATCCACCTGCTCCTCATAGAATCGGACGAGGCCGCGGCCAGGCATTGCAAGACGATGCTGCAGCATCGCGGCGTCACACCCGGCCATGTCCGGGTCGCGCGGGACGCCGCCTCGGCGCAACATCTGATCGGCTCCGCGCGGTGGGATGTGGTCATCTTCTCGCTCAACGAACATGACGACGGGCAGCGCGCGCTGGTGCATCGGCTGCGCGAAACCTGTCCCGGCACCGCGGTCGTGGCCCTCAGCAGTCAGGGCTCCCTGACCCAGGCCGTCGACGTCATGCGGTTGGGCGCCGACGACTTCCTGATCAAGCCGGTGTCGCGCACCCATCTGATCGCCGCCGTCGAGCGCGCCCGGGAGAAAGCGATCCGGCGCTCGGCCACAGTCACGCCGGCACCGCAGCGCGCCGGAGCCGTCAAGATCATCGGCACATCGCCGGCCATGACTCAGATGCTGCGCACGGTGGAGCGCGCGGCCACGTCCAAGGCAACGGTTTTTCTCAAGGGCGAGAGCGGCACCGGCAAGGAGCTCTGCGCCGAGGCGGTTCATGATCTGAGCCCCCGGGCGGGCGGGCCGATGATCTCGCTCAATTGCAGCGCGATCCCGCGCGAGCTCATGGAGAGCGAGATCTTCGGCCATGAAAAGGGCGCGTTCACCGGCGCCGCCCATGCCCGGGAAGGCGCGGCCGAACGCGCCGATGGCGGCACCCTGTTCCTCGACGAGATCTGCGAAATGGAACTGGCGCTCCAGGCCAAGCTCCTGCGCTTCATCCAGACCGGCCAGTTCACGCGGGTCGGCGGCTCCCAGCTGCGCACGGTCGATGTCCGCTTCGTGTGCGCCACCAACAAGGACCCGTTCGAAGCGGTGCGCACCGGCGCTTTCCGCGAGGACCTCTATTACCGCCTGCATGTGCTGCCCGTTACCCTGCCGCCGCTGCGCGAGCGCGACGACGACGTGCTGCACATCGCGCGCCATGCGCTGGCGCAATATGCCGCGGAGGAAGGCAAGGGCTTCCGGGCTCTGGACGCGGATACCGAGCGCCTGCTGATGTCTTACTGGTGGCCGGGCAATGTGCGTGAACTGTTGAACGTGATCCGCAACATCGTGGTGATGAACGACGGCGATCTGGTCACCACCGACATGATCCCGCTGGCCTTCGCCCAGATGGCCGGTGAAAGCCATGCCGGGCTCGGCGCAGCGCGGCCGACCGAAGCCGGCGAGGCGCCGCGCGGCGGCGACATCCTGCGGCCGCTGTGGCAGCACGAGCAGGACATCATCGAGCGCGCGATCGCCGCCTGCGGCGGCAATATCGGCAAGGCCGCCGCCCATCTCGACATCAGCCCGTCGACGATCTACCGCAAGCGGCAAAGCTGGGCGCACCTCGGCGCGGCCTGAGCCATCTGTCCAAGCCGTCAACTCGCGCCTTGCGACTTCCAGAACTCCGCCAGGTGACGCTCGACGATCTCGCCGTACTTGCCGCTGTCGCGGATCCGCTGCAGTGCCTGATTGACATTGGTGAGCAGCCGATCGGCGTGGGGATGCGTCTTGGGCACGATGACGTGCAGGTTCAGGACCGACACCGGGTTCTCGATGGTGCGCACGTCGTCGTTCATATTGAGCTTGCGCACCGCTTCGCGCCCGGTGAACTCGTTGATCGCCACCGCATCGACCTCGTCGCGGGCAAGCATCTGGAAGCACTCGTCGACGCCTTGCGGCCGGAGCAGGGTGACCTTCTCGTCCTTCACCCAGTTGCGCCCGTCCTTGTCCAGATCGAAGGTGAAATAGCCGGACGGACGGCACAGGCGCTTGCCGACCACCTGCTCGTCCCTGGTGAACTCGAACCCGGCATCCTTGCGGATGAAGAACAGCACCAGGATCTCGAACACCGGCTTGGAGAAGTGGAACGTGTCGCAGCGGAACTTGGCCGGATCGTCCAGATCGTCATAGCGCTCGCAGTTGGGCCGGAACCAGGGAAAGCCCATGTCGAAGGCGCCCTCGCTCAGGAGCGGGTTGAGGTGGGCCGACCAGTCGTTGACCCAGGAAATCTTGAACGCCGGGCCGTTGCCGTCTTCGATCTGACCGTTGAGCGCCGTGCGCACGACGTCCGTGATCAGTCCGCCCGCGGGCAGGCCGCGGTCGGTGAACGGACGGTAGTCGTCGGCGGTCAGGAGAGTGACCTTGCCATCCCGCCTGTAGGCTGCGCGCAGCTTCTGCTCGGAGGGCTGTGAGGTGTCCTCGGCAGCCGCCTGGCCGTCCGCACAGGGAATGCGAAATATCTGACCGATCCGGATCCTCGACGGATTTTTGCCGATGATCGGCTGGTTGGCGTAGTAGATCAGCGACCAGCGCGAACCGTTCTGATAGGCGCGGTAGGCAATGGCGGAAAGGGAATCGCCCCGTTTGACTTCATAGGTCTTGCCGCAGGACTGTGCGTGTGCGGGCCCGCCGGCGAACGCCCAAACGGCAGCCGCCAAAACCAGGCCCAGTGTGTATCCGGCACGCATCACATTTCTCCTCAGGTGAGTGTTGGTCGCATCGATTTTTGTATGACAGAAAAGCCAGGCGCCTAAAGACGCGGGCGGTCACGTGAGACCGCGCCGACGACGCTCTAGCCCGCCTCCTCGCTGCCCCAGAATTTGGACAGATGCTCGTCGACGATCTTGCGATAATCGCCGGTCTCGCGCAGGCGCTGAACAGCACTGTTGACATAGTGCAGGAACGTTCGGGCGCGGGGATGGGTCTTCGAGACGATGACATGGAGGCCCTCGAGCGAGATCGGCCTCTCGATCACCGTGATCCGGTCTTCAATCTTGTTCTTCTTGATCGCGGACCGGCCCGTGAACTCGTTCAGGGCGACCGCATCGACTTCCTGGTTCTGGAGCAACCGGAAGCACTCGTCCACGCTTTGCGGCCGCACGAGCGTGATTTTCTCTTCCTTCACCCAGTTGCGCCCGTCCTTGTCCAGATCGAACGTGAAGTAGCCGACCGGCCGGCAAATGCGCTTGCCGATGACTTCATCGTCACTGGCGAACTCAAACGAGGTGTCGTTCAGGGTGAAGAACACGACCAGGATCTCGAAGACCGGCTTTGAGAAGAAGAACCTGTCGCACCTGAACTGGGCCGGCTGGTCGAGGTCCCCATACTGATCGCAATTCGGCTGGAGCCACGGAAACCCCATGTCAAAGACCTTGTCCGCCAGCAGCGGGTTAAGGTGCGCGGACCAGTCATTGACCCAGGATATTCTGAATTTTGGCCCGCTGAGGGCGTCGAACCCCTTTCGAACGATGTCGGTGATCATGCCGCCAGCAGGCAGGGCGCGATCGGTAAAGGGCTGGTAGTCGTCGGCGGTCAGAAGATTGATATCGGCGTCTATGCGCGAGATCTGGATCTTCGCCGGTTCATCGTCGTCCGTCGCGGAGGCCGGCTTGACATTGACCGGGTCCGGCGCCTTGAGACATGGAATGGTGATCTGATTGCCCGGCGTCACAATGGGTTCGTTTCCGAACTGCTTCTGATTGCCGTAATAGATCAGCGTCCACTTGTTGGACAGCCCATAGGCCCGTTCGGCGATGGCGCTCAGCGTGTCGCCGTCCTGCACGGTGTATTTGCTGCCGCACCTGACATCGTCGGCCGCGGATGCGGGCATGGTCCAGATCATCAACGTCGCAAGCAGCGACAACCCGTAGCGAGTGCACGGTCCAGTCATTGTTGTTCTCCACCCGCCCCCGGTGCGTTGACTTCAACCTAACCTCCTGTCGTGCCGCGTTCGATCCGCTGCGCACAAGAAACTCCCCGACCGGCGTTACCGGCGCATCGCCTGCAGCAGACCCTCCAGCTTGACGGCCGGCGAGATCGCCCCTTCGTCGACCGATCTGCGGTACCATTCCTCGTACCACTTCCACGCCTCGTCGGGATTCGGCTCGGCGTCAGGCTCGTCGATCCTTGAGATGGCGCGCGGGTCATAAGAGCGTGCAAGTGCGAGCGCCGCCTCCGACAGTCCGGCGTCAAGGCTCTCGGTGTAGAGCTTGCGTGCCTGCACGATGTAACCCTTCGCCATCAGCTTGTGACCGGCGCCCAACTGCCGGGCGGGGTCCGCGGCGGCCTCGAGTTCGAGCTTGTCCGTGGCGGCCTCAAGTTCGAGCTTGTCCGCGGCCGCCTCATCCTCGGCAGGCAGCGTGAATCTCGTGGCCGCATTGGCGGAGCTGACACCGAGAAGCTCCTGGCCAACCTTTGCGAGCGTGTTTCTTCCTGTGTCCGCGGACGGTCGGCCTTCCGGGGTGGGCGCATCCAGGTTCGGGTCCTCAACCGGCGCCGGTTCGGCTTCGGCGATCAGGTCCGGCGTCTTGACCGGAGCGACCAGGTCGGGGTCGGCGGCCGGACGCGGCGCGGACTGCGTCTTACGGCTGATGGCCGGGAAGTCGAGCTCGTTGTCGGCGGCCGCGAGCAGGCGGAAGGCGCCTTTCATGCCGAACTCGTAATGGCCGGGAACGTTGCAGCCGAACTCGAACCGCTGCGTGCTGGTGAATGTCCAGATCAGCTCCTTGGTCTCGCCCGGGAGGACGACAACGGCGTTCGGCGCGTCATACGGACTGCTGTTGTGGATCTTGGTATCGATCGGCGTCGCCTCGCTCATCTCCTTGATCAGCTCGCGCCGGCCGGCCTGCATGTTCTGCGAGCCGACGGTAAACTCGTGAGGCACCTGCTCGGTGTTGTTGCGCAGCACGAAGCGCACGGTCTCGCCGGCATCGACCGTGACGGAGCGGGGATGAAACCAGATCAACCCCATATCGATTTCTACGGTCCTGATGGTTCGCTGGTGGCGGATCTTTACGTCCGCGGTGTCATCGCCAACGCTCAGGGCAAAAGACTGGGCATGGGCCTGACCGCCGCTCAGCAGCAGCAGACATGTGACGCATGCCGGAGCCGCCACGCCACGGCACAGCTTCGTGATGGAATACGGAAGTTTCGAGGTTGGGCCGCATCGCATGTTCGTATCTCCTACCCTGCGGTTGCGATGCCGGGACGCACAAATGCGCTGGCGCCCCGCCTGGACGCAGTAACAACGCCTGCAGACCGGTGCGCCACGCATGTCGCGTCGGCGAATCGATGATTTGTGAAATTGAAGTTCGAGCCAAGACTGTGGAAAATCTGGCGCACGCACAGCACCGAGGACATGTTTATCACTCCGCCCCCGGATAAACGCTACCAACTTGCTTTGAAAAACAGAACTCTGCTGTGAGAGCGTCGCGATCCCAGCAACCGGACGCTATGAATTGATTATGGCAGAAAAAAGATTTGCGCGCCAACCAATTTAGCTAATCAACACACTCAAACTTTAGTTCCTAAATCACCGGTTGCAGTGCAGGCAATACATATACTCTTGCAAGTAGTTCCATCATTTTGCTGTGGCCAGATCGCCGTCAAACAGATCGCCGCACAGGGTGCGTCCGGTGCCGCCCTGGCTTCAGGCAAATAGCAATGCCGCCGAAACGATAAGGAGCGCACCCATTGTCCGGTCGAACCAAGTCCTTGCTTTGGGGTGTTGCAGTAGCCCGGCGATCGCCGAACCTGCAAAGGCCCACAGGGACAGACAGAGTGCCGGCACGATAATGAAC
>JBPCWF010000265.1:0-4437 GCA_051009775.1 Hyphomicrobiales bacterium
GCAGCCGACCGCGAAGTCGGCGCCGCAGGCATTGAGCCCGACCGGCATGACGCCGGCGGAATGGCACAGGTCCCACACGATCAGCGCGCCGGCCTCATGGGCGCGCGCCGTCACCGCCGCGACATCCTTGATCGCGCCCGAGCGGTAATCGACCTGGTTGGCGAGCACGACGGCGGTGTCGTCGGCGATCAGATCCTCGATCCGTTCCCCGTCGACCCCTTCGAGCCGGACCGCGACATCTGGCGCCAGCGACTGCACCCCGTCGAGCACATAGAGGTCGGTCGGGAAGCTGCCGCCTTCGGATACGATCACCTTGCGCCCGGGCCGCAGCGAGAGCGCTGCCTGGAGCGTCTTGTAGATGTTGACCGAGGTCGTGTCGCACACCACGACCTCATTCGCTTCCGCGCCGATCAGCCTGGCGACCTTGGCGCCGAGCGTGTCGGTCAGCATGAACCAGCCGGCCTTGTTCCAGCTGGTGATCAGGTCCTCGGCCCATTCCTCTCGGGCCGCCTGCTCGATTTCCGCGAAGGCCGCCTTGGGCGCGGGGCCGAGCGAGTTGCCGTCGAGATAGATCAGCCCTTCCGGCAGATGGAACAGACCGCGGAACGGCGCCAGCGCATCCTCCGCGTCCATCTTTTCCACCGCGCCCAACCCGATACCGCTCATACGTCTTCGCTCCCCGCTTTCCCGTGCGCACTCCGGTGCGTTATACCAGACCCGACACGCGCCGATCATGCGTAATTCGCAATGCGCCATCGCCGAAGAAGGATCACATGGCTGAAGACCCGAAGGAAGTGCAGACCAGGCTCAAGCGGGAGATGGAGGCCGGCATCAAGACCGAGTTCGTGCCCGACGGCACGCGCCAGACCTATGGCGATTTCCTCAAGCTCGACACCCTGCTCAACCTGCAGCAGACCTTTCAGGATCCGCCGGAGCGCGACGAGCTGCTGTTCATCGTCATCCACCAGGTCTGCGAACTGTGGCTCAAGCTCATGTATGTCGAGCTGGCCCAGATCCGCGAGTCCCTGCGCGCCGACAACCTGAACGACGGCCACAAGAGCCTGGCCCGGGTCAAGTCGATCCTCGAACAGCTGATCAGTGCCTGGAAGGTGCTGCTCACCATGACGGTCACCGACTATGTCGCCTTCCGCGATGCGCTGGGCGTCGGCTCCGGCTTCCAGAGCTGGGGCTATCGAAGGGTCGAATTCATCCTCGGCAACAAGGATGTGAACCATCTGAAAACACATGCCCATGATCCCGAGGCGACCCGGAAACTGGAGCAGGCGCTGGCCGAGCCCGCGATCTATGACGAGGTGCTCGCCCTGCTGGCGCGCCAGGGCTGGCCGGTGCCCGAGGACGTGCTGGAACGCGACCTGCGCGAGCCCTATGGCGGGCATGACGAGATCGTCGCCATCTGGCAGCAGGTCTATGCCGGGCCGCAGGACCACTGGGACCTCTATGATCTGGCTGAAAAGCTGATGGACGTTGAGGGCCTGTTCCAGCGCTGGCGCTTCGATCACATGTCGGCGGTGCAGCGCATCATCGGCCATCAGACCGGCACCGGCGGCTCGTCCGGCGTCGGCTATCTCAAGGCCGCCCTCAACCTGCGTTTCTTCCATGACCTCTATGAGGTGCGCAACGCCCTGATCGCGGATGACTGAAGAGGCACTCTATCGCGGCATGTCCCGCGCCGAGCTCGAGCGCGAATATTCGCCGAGCACCTGCATCGGCGGCGACATCGCGCCGTTTGTCGGGCGCTACATGTCGGAGAGCGCCGAGGCGCGGCGCACCTGCCGGGTGCTGGAAGACATTTCCTATGGTCCGCGCGACACGCAGGTGCTCGATCTTTTCCTGCCGGACGACGCCGGGGCGGCGCCGGTGCACCTGTTCATCCATGGCGGCTACTGGCAGGAACTGAGCCACAAGGACGCGGCCGCCATGGCGCCCGCGCTCGGGTCGCACGGCATTGCCTTCGCCGCCGTCAACTACACGCTCGCGCCCGAAGCCACCATCGCGGAAATGACGGAGGAGTGCCGCCGGGCGGTGGCCTGGATCGCGCGCCATGGCGTGGATCACGGGCTGGACGGCAGCCGCATCACAGCGTCCGGCCACAGTGCGGGCGCGCAACTGCTGGCCATGCTGCTGGCGGCGGACTGGCCGGAAACGGCCGGCATCTGTCCGGTCTCCGAAGCGCTTCTGATCAGCGGCATCTACGACCTCGAGCCGATCCGCCACACCTATATCAACGATCCCCTGGGCCTCGATGCCGGCGCCGCACGCGCCATGAGTCCGCTTCACGCGGGCCCTGTGCCGGCCTGCCCGATTAGGATTGTCGTCGGCGAGATCGAAACGCCGGAATTCCACCGCCAGTCGCGCGCCTATGCGGAGCTGTTGAGGGCGCAGGGCGCGGAGGTTTCGGATCGGGTGCTCGACGGCCTCAACCACTTCGACATCGTCTTGTCGGAGCGCACCTTCGAAGAGGTCGCGCGGATGGCGGCCGGCGGCCCGGGCTGACTCACTTCGGCTTGTAGCGTTCGAGCCTGACCCCGCCTTTCTTCTTGTCGAACTGGAACAGGTCGTAGCCGCCATTGCCGCGAATGAACGCAATGATCCTCTCCGGCGTGTCCTGGAGCTTGGCACCCCGCGTGCCCATGCCCTTGCTGACCGTGCCTTTGAGTTTGCCCGCTTCGATCGCCGCGATGACCGGCTCGGTCTTCATGAAGCCGAAGCTGAACGAGCCGTCCGCGTCCACGCGGTAGCCGACGATCATCTTGCCCTTGTCCATCTGCACGTTCAGGAGCTCGACCTTGCCGACCTTGGTCGGCCATACGGTGGCGGTTTCCCACTGGACCGAAGCGGGTTCATCGTCGCCCCGGTTGCGGATCTCGAGGGTCAGCACGTCCATGCCGCCATCGTCCGCCTGCCGGATCAACAGCAACCCGTTCTCGTCCTGCTCCAGCGGCAGGCGCCAGGCGCCGAGCAGGCGCATGTCGACCTGTGCGTCGGCCCGGTCGGTCAGTGCGGTCTCGGTCTCGACCATACATCCCGACAGCACAATGGCGGACACCAGGAACAGGCTGAGACAAAAGGCTCTGGGCAGGTGCGCGAACGGCATAGGAAGGCTCTCCATTGGACCCGCCGGCGCGGCGGAGGCCGCATGTTAGACGGTTTCGCTTTCATTCACCACGGCGGAGCCGGGCGGATGCCGGCCGGCCCCGGCGTTCAAGAAAACCGTTTGCGCAACCATCGCCATAAAGTAAGAACGACGGACTAACCGGTTGAGGGCACGGCATTGTCTGGGTTGCGTCGATGAGCGTAAGAATTTGGTTGAGGGCGGAAATGAAGCCCGCCGAGCGGCGCACGGCGCTGACGCCGGAAGGCGCGGCCGAGCTGGTCGGTGCCGGCTTTGATGTTACGGTAGAGCTTTCGCAACAGAGCGTCTTCGCGGCGGAGGACTATGCCGCCGCCGGCTGCCAGCTGGTCGCAGCGGGCACCTGGCCGGATGCACCGGAAGACGCGTTCATCCTGGGCCTCAAGGAGCTGCCCGAAGGCGACGCGCCGCTCCGCCACCGCCACATCCACTTCGCCCATGTCTTCAAGCAGCAGGCCGGCTGGCGGGACGTGCTGCGCCGGTTCGCCCAGGGCGGCGGCGTGCTTTACGACCTGGAGTTCCTGGTCGACGACACCGGCCGCCGGGTCGCCGCCTTCGGCTATTGGGCGGGCTTTGCCGGCGCGGCCGTGGCGCTCAAGGCCTGGTGCGGCCAGCAGACCGGCTCCGAACCCGTGGTGCCGCCGCTCGGCGATTATGACAACCGCGACGTTCTCACAGCCGAGGTTGCCAAGGAACTGGGCGAAGCGGCAAGGATCGCCGGCCGGGCGCCGCGCACCATCGTGATCGGCGCCAGGGGCCGCAGCGGGTCCGGCGCGGTCGAACTGGTCAGATCGGCCGGGCTCGATGTCACCGAATGGGACCTGGAAGAGACCGCGAAGGGCGGGCCGTTCCCGGAGATCCTGGAGCACGATATCTTCGTCAATTGCGTGCTCGTGTTCTCCGCCGTGCCGCCGTTCATCACGCCTGAACTGGCCGGGCAGGCCGGCCGCACCCTGAGCGTCGTTTCCGATGTCAGCTGCGACCCTTATGGCGACTACAACCCGGTGCCGCTCTACTCGGACGTGACCAGCTTCGAGGCGCCGACGCTTCACCTGCTCGACGGCCCGCCGCCGCTCGATCTCGCCGCCATCGACAACCTGCCGTCGATGCTGCCGCGCGAGGCGAGCGAGGATTTCGGCCGTCAGCTGCTGCCGACGCTCAAGGCGCTCGACCGGCCGGACGAGGGCGCTTGGGCACGCGCATACGAAACGTTCAAGGACAAGACAGCCGGCCTCTAGGCCCGGCAGCATATGGGAGGGCCAGAAGATGGCACGCATTCACTGGAT